>JANOWX010000302.1:0-3767 GCA_031418175.1 Acidobacteriota bacterium
CCCGCCGGTGCGGTTGGGGCTGCCACCGCACCCACCCCCCCCCTCCCGGCCGGGCTACTGACACGCGCCAATGCACGCTGCTATACTCCGCCGCGCACAACCCCATTCCAACAATTCAAAAAGGAAGACCAACGAGATGGCAAACCCGATTCTGCTCGCCAAAGACACCGAAGAGATTTTTCTGTCGCCCAAGATGGCCAACCGCCACGGCATGATCGCGGGCGCGACCGGCACCGGCAAAAGCGTGACCTTGCGCGTGCTGGCTGAAAACTTCAGCCGCCAGGGCATCCCGATTTTTATGGCCGACGTAAAAGGCGACCTGGCCGGCATTTCGCAAGCCGGCGGCGACAACCCCAAAGTGGCCGACCGCGTGCAACAGTTCGGCCTCACTGATTTCAAGTACCAGGCTTATCCGGTCGTCTTTTGGGATGTCTTCGGTGAAATGGGCCATCCGTTGCGCGCGACGATTTCAGAGATGGGGCCGCTCTTGCTGACGCGCGTGCTGAACCTGAACGACACGCAGGGCGGCGTGCTCAATCTGGTCTTCAAGGTTGCCGATGACAACGGCCTGTTGCTGCTAGACCTCAAAGACCTGCGCGCGATGTTGCAGCACGTGGCCGACAACGCTAAAGACTTGACGACCAGTTACGGCAACGTCTCGGCTGCCAGCGTGGGCGCAATTCAACGCCGCTTGCTGGAAGTCGAGCAACAGGGCGGCGACAAATTCTTTGGCGAACCCGCGCTCGATCTGAACGACATGATGCAGACGGGCGACGGCGGACGCGGCGTCATCAACATTCTGGCGGCGGACAAGCTGCTGGCCGCGCCGATGCTTTACGCGACCTTCCTGCTCTGGCTGCTCTCGGAGTTTTACGAACTGCTGCCCGAAGTCGGCGACCTCGACAAACCCAAACTCGTTTTCTTTTTTGACGAAGCGCATCTGCTCTTTAGCGACGCGCCCGACGCATTGCTGACCAAGATCGAACAGGTCGTGCGCCTGGTGCGTTCCAAAGGCGTCGGCGTCTATTTCGTCAGCCAGAATCCGCTCGACATTCCCGACCTCGTGCTGGGTCAGTTGGGCAATCGCGTGCAACACGCCTTGCGCGCCTTCACGCCGCGCGATCAAAAGGCCGTCAAGGCCGCCGCGACTACGTTCCGCGTCAATCCGGCGCTCGACACTGAAAGCGCGATTCTGGAATTGGGCGTCGGCGAGGCGCTGATCTCGGTGCTGGATGAAAAAGGCACGCCGACCATCGTGCGCCGCGCGCTGATTGCGCCGCCCGAAAGCAAGCTGGGCGCAATCACACCGCCGGAGCGCCAGGCCGTGATCCGCGGCTCGTCGTTTTACGGCCATTACGAAAACGCCGTTGACCGCGATTCGGCGTATGAAATGTTGAAGAACCGCGCGGCCCAGCTTCAGCCGGAACCGGAAGCTGAAGCGCCGAGCGCGCTGTCCGGCGTGATGGGCGCGGCGGGTGGCCTGTTCGGCGCGTTTGCCAAAAGCGCGGCGCGTTCGATTGGGACGCAGGTGGCGCGCGAGATTTCGCGCGGGTTGTTGGGCGGAATTTTTGGCGGTGGCAGCCGGCGGCGGCGCTGAAAGGAGAATCGCAATGATGCAAGGCACTATAATTTTGGAAGCGGATGGAAAGGTCGCGCTGCCGGAAGAACTCCGCACGCGCTTCGGCTTCGCGCAACACATTCCGATTCGTGTGATCGAAACGGCCAGCGGGGTCTTGCTGGTTCCGCTGACTGACGCGCCGATGTCGGCGGCATTGCTGGAAGAGTTGGCTGATTGGCAAGCCTTGACGGCTGATGCGTGGGCACAATTCCCTTTTGATTTGGAGCAATAAGCAATGAACGAACTGACCGAAGTCGCCCCCGCCTTCGTCGAAATGGCGCATCGCATCGTCTGGGCCAGCGCCGCCACGGTGGACGCGCAGGGCCGTCCGCGTTCGCGCGTGCTGCATCCGATCTGGCAATGGGATGGCGCGCAGTTAATCGGCTGGGTCGGCACTTCGCCGACGCTGGCGAAACGCGCGCACCTGCAAGCCAGCCCGTATCTGTCGCTGAATTACTGGGCGGCGAACCACGACACTTGCGTCGCCGAGTGCCGCGCCAGTTGGGCCTTTGACGATGAGACGCGCACGATGTTGTGGAACCTCTTTGCCACGACGCCCGAACCGCTCGGCTACAACCCTTCGATCATTCCGGCCTGGACTGGCCCGACGTGCGAAGCCTTTGTCGCGTTGCGGTTGGAGCCGTGGCGCTTACGCGTGATGCCGGGCAGCTTCTTGCTTGGGCAGGGCGGGCAAATACTGACTTGGCGGGAATAACACACCGCTGCGGTCCGCGCGCGTCAGCAAGCGGCTGCCTGCGCTGTCCACCGCTTGCTGACGCGCGGTACCGTTCCAGTCAAACCTTTATGCAAAACCGTGATTACGATGTCGTGCTCTACGGCGCGAGCGGCTTCACCGGCAAACAGACCGTCGCCTATTTCGCCCAACATGCGCCCAACGTGCGCTGGGCGTTGGCTGGCCGCAATCGTGAGAAGCTAGCTGCCGTCAAATCCGAAACGGGCACATCTGCTAACGCTGGCGACATCCTCGTCGCCGACAGCCAGGATCAAGCCGCGCTGGATGCCATTGCCGCGCGCACTCGCGTGGTACTCACAACCGCCGGGCCGTTTGCGCTCTACGGCACGAAGCTGGTGGATGCCTGCGTGCGCCACCAAACGCATTACGTAGACATCACGGGCGAGACCGTCTGGGTCAGGGAACTGATTGACCGTTATCACGCCGAGGCGGCAGCGGAAGGCACGCGCATCATTCCGTTTTGCGGCTTCGATTCGATCCCTTCCGATCTGGGCGCGTATCTGGTCGCGCGTCATATGCAACAAACGCTGGGCGTGGATTGCCGCAGCATCAAAGCCTACTTTCAAATGGCGGGCGGCGTGAATGGCGGGACGCTGGCGACGGCCTTCAACCTTTATGAAAGCGGCCAAGCGGCCCACGCGCGCCATCCGTTTCTGTTGAATCCTGTGCCGGAGGCCACGCGCGCCGCTTTACAACAAAACCAAGACCCAGTCGCGCCGCACTACGACGCTGAGTTGGGCGCGTGGGTCGCGCCGTTCGTGATGGGGCCGATCAACACGCGCGTCGTGCGCCGCAGCCAGGCGCTGTTTACCGAATGGCAGGCGGGCTATGGCGCGGAATTCACGTATCAGGAATACACGAAATTCAACGGCCCGCTGGGCTGGCTGCCGGCGGCGGGTTTGGCGACGGGGGCGACGGTGTTTGAATTGACGCTGCAATCGCCGCTGCGGCCCCTCCTGCAAACGATGTTGAAAGCTGTGTTGCCCGCGCCGGGGCAGGGGCCTTCGGAAAAGACGATGAATGAAGGCTGGTTCCGCTGTGAGTTGCTGGGTGTTGCGGTGGACGGACGCCAAGTGCGCGGCGTCATCAAAGACCAGGGCGACCCCGGCAATCGGGCTACGGTGAAGTTTTTGTGCGAGGCGGCGTTGTGTTTGGCCGTCAACACAGATGCGTTACCGGGCGGCGCGCAACGTGGCGGCGTGCTGACGCCGGCGACTGGCTTGGGCGAGGTACTGGCCGAACGGTTGCGGCAGGCGGGGATGACGATTGAGATTGGCACCGCGACAAGCAACGGCTGAGCTTGGCTGGGCGAAGCCTTTGGAGTGCGTGCGGCCCGGGCCGCCGCTTTGGTAGTCTCTCAATGAGCGCACGATCAAGGGACTACCAAAGCGGCGG
>JANOWX010000303.1:0-4279 GCA_031418175.1 Acidobacteriota bacterium
CACGCTGGAAGCGCTGCGTACCCAGGGACTGCCATCCTCTTCCCCATCCCTAACCCGGTTCTATCCCGCCTAAACAAATACAAGACGCTGGTGCAAGCCGAATGCTCTAGTACAAATGGCGGCGTGTTTCTGCGCCAGCACAAACGAGGTTTGTCACCTGACCAAAAGGCAACCCACATCACTAGAAGCGGCTTTGCTGGGATCACAATCATCAAGGAGCGGAAGTCATTTCGCTCCTTTCAGACCATTGAGCTAACCGGGGCGAACGCCCCCTTTTCGGATGGAGGAATCGGAATGAAACCGCAAACGACGTTTGCAACCTTGGCCCGCACGCTGGGCCTGTTGGCCTTGATGCTTTGTGTCGCCCCCAACACCTGGGCGCAGTTGCGCATCGTGGGCGCGCTCTCTGGCACCGTGCAAGACCCGACGGGCGCGGTCGTCCCGAACGCCAAAATTACCTTGCGCGATGAAAAGACCGGCATCAGCCGCAATATCACTTCGACCGAGTTGGGCACCTTCCTGTTTCCCGATTTGGCCGTGGGCACGTATGAAGTCACTGTCGCGGCGGTGGGCTTTCAAAACTCGCGCGTCAACAACATCGTGGTTTCGACCAGCCAGACGACCGACGTGCGCGTCAGTTTGACGGTCGGCGCGGCGACGGAAACAGTCACTATCAGCGGTGGCGATGCGCAGACGTTGGAGACTACTTCGCAATTGGTAGCAAGCACCATAAGCACGCAGGCGGTGAATCAATTACCTGTGTCGAATCGTGATAACGTGCTGGCACTGGCGCGGCTTGCGCCGGGCGCTTCGCCTCCGACGGGCGGCAGCACGCGCTACAACAATTTGGCGGGCGGCGCGGTCAACGTGACGGTGGACGGCATCAACAATGCTTCGAATGGGTTCAAGAGCGGCGGCACGGTGTTCTTTGCGGAGGTGCGCGTGCGTCCCGGCGCAGTCGAGGAGGTTTCGGTGGAAACCGCTGGGCTGGGCGCGGATTCGGGCGCGCAGAGCGGGGCGAATATCAAATTCACCACGCGGCGCGGCGGCGCGCAATACCACGGCAGCGGCTTTTACGAACTGATCAGCGAACAACTCAATGCCAATACCTGGTCGCGCAATGCGAATACGCCGCAAGTTCTGCCACGTGTTTACAACCGCAACCACACTTACGGCGGCAATTTCGGCGGGCGCTTGGTGCCATTCGGCTACCTCAAAGACAAGCTGTTTTTCTTCGCCAATTACGAGCGCGTCTACAACCCGCTATTCAACACCCTTACGGTGCAGGTGCCTACGCCCGACGCGCAAAAAGGTCTTTACACCTACGTCGTCAGCGGTACGACAAATCAAACGCGCACCGTGAACGTGTTGGATTTGGCGGCAGCGCGCAACTTGCCGGTGAAAATTGATCCGGTGGCGCAGGCGATCATCAACATCAACAATGACGTGCCAAAATACTCGCGGCTTATCGCAGGCACTGATCTCAACCGCAACAGTTACACCTTCAACTCTGAGAACAACCTGGCCGCCTATTACCCGGCCACGCGCGTGGATTATTTCATCACGCCGAAACAACAAGCGACCTTTACCTGGAATTATCGCCACACCTGGCAACCGGGCGCAAGGCGTTTGCCCAACCCCGACATTCAACGCACGAATCCGTTCCGCGTGGGTTACTACGTTTTTTCAACCGCGCTGCAATCCACCCTCACGCCGAACACCTTCAACGAATTCCGCTTCGGCATGCATCATAGCGGCGACACCAATACGCGTGATGAATACGGGCCGTTCTACAAATTCAATGGCAAACCGCTGCGCATCGGCGGGACGCTGCCATTCAACGTGACGACGCCGTTTATTGACCAGGGAAACGTGACGGGCCGCCATCCCGTCACTACGCTGTATGACACGTTGACGTTCAATCGCGGCCAGCACACTTACACCTTCGGCGGCAGCTATCGCAAGACGGTTTGGAATGACGTGGCGGTGATTTATCAAGTGCCGACCTATGGGACGGGCACGCCATCGGGCGATCCACTGGGCGCAAACAATGCCTTTACGACGACGACGCTGCCCGGCATCAACAACACCGAGTTGGCGAACGTGCAGGCGCTCTACAACTTGCTGACGGGGCGCGTCGCTTCGTCCAGCTTCACGCGCAACCTCAATCCCGAAACGCTGCAATACGACGGCATTCAGGAGCAGTCATTTACCTGGACGAATTCCAAGATGGGCGGCTTTTACGGCCAGGATCGTTGGCGTATCCGCCGCAGTCTGACGCTGAATTACGGTTTGCGTTGGGAGATTCAAGGCCCGCTGAAAGACGGTAAGGGCATTACGTCAGTGCCTGATCTGGCAAGCGTTTTCGGCCCGTCGAAACGCTTGTTCGCCCCAGGTGAACTGAGCGGCAACAACAACCCGACGCTCACCGCCGGGGTGGTGCCGTATAAGACCGACTGGAAAAACTTCGCGCCGAACTTTGGCTTTGCGTGGAATCCGAACAAGACCGATGGCTGGCTCGGCAAAGTGCTGGGTGGGCAAAAGACGGTGTTCCGCGCTTCGTATTCCATCATCGTTTATGATGAAGGCACGCAGTTCTTCTCCTCGAACTTGGGGGGCAACGCAGGCAAGCAAATCGGCGCGACTCAACTCATTCCAGGCACGCCGGGCGCGACCAACCTGCCTTCGTTTTATACCCTCAACGACATCGTCAACAATCCGCTGACCGTTGCCAACTTTGCCTTCGCTACGACCGAGTATAAAAAGACGGTCAATCAATCCGATCAAACCTTCGTGCGCACGTTTAGTGCCATTGACCCCAACCTGCGCGCGCCCTACACCGAAAATTACACCTTCGGCATTCAGCGTGAGTTGTGGAAAGGCACCGTGATCGAAGCGCGTTATGTCGGCAATGCCTCGCGGCTGGCCTGGCGCACCAGCAATCTGAACGAAGTGAACATCTTCGAGAACGGCTTCTTGAATGAGTTCAAGAACGCGCAGAAGAACCTGGCGATCAATGTGGCGGCGGGCGTGCAGAGCTTCCAGAATCTGGGGCGCGCGGGGCAAGTGGCGACGCCGATTTTTGACGCGGCCTTTGGCGCGCGGGGCGGCCTGGCGGCGATTGCGGCGGCTCAGGGTTACACCTCGACCGGGTTCATCACCAATTTGCAAAACGGCGAAGCGGGCGCGCTGGCGAATACGCTGGCTGCGAATCAAAACTACGTCTGCCGCATGTTCGGCAGCAGCTTCAGCCCCTGCGCGCGCGTGCAGCCATTGGCGAACACACCGGGGCCGTACCCGATCAACTTTTTCCTGCTCAACCCTTACGCCATAGGTCAAAACAACAACGCCCGTCTGAACTATGTGGATAACGGCGGCTGGCACAATTACAACGGTTTGCAGATTCAGTTCCGCCAACGTATGGGGCAGAGCCTGAATTGGAACCTGAATTACACTCTGAGCAAGAGCCTGACAAACCTGGCCGCGGACAATGCGACACAGAGTTTGGATTATGTCAGCTTGCGCGATCCTGGTTTGAACAAACGGCCGTCGCAGTTTGATCTGCGCCACGTGATTCAAACCTATGGCACGTATGAGTTGCCCATCGGACAAGGCAAGCTGCTCTCGTTCCACAACAAGCTGCTCGACAATCTGGCAGGCGGCTGGGTGTTGGGCCAGGTGTTCGTGTTCAACACGGGCGCGCCTGTTCAATTGACGGGCGGCTTCAACACGTTCAACAACAGCAACAACGCAGCGATCAGCGGCGTGCGGCTTGCGCCGGGCGTGACGCTCGCACAAATTCAAAAACTGTTTGACGCTGAACGCACACGCCTGACCGGGCGCGTGGGCACGACCGATTTGCAACGGCTGTCGGTTGACGCCAGCCTGATTGGCCCCGATGGCCGCGCCAATCCGGCCATCTTGTTGCCCAACACAACGCCGGGCGAGTTTGGCCAGTTGCTGTTCCTGCGCGACAAGAACACTTTCCAGTGGGACGCGTCGCTCACCAAGAATTTCCGCATTACTGAGAAGACGCGCTTTGAATTGTTCGCCACCTTCAACAACCTGCTGAATCATCCGCGCTGGGGCTTCCCCGACACCAACGTGTTCAGCACAACGTTTGGCGTGGTGGGCGCGCCCGCCAATAGCCGCACGATCAATTTGCGCGGGACGCTGAGTTTCTAGCGCGTGTGAGGAAATAACGTAGGGGCAGACCTGTGTGTCTGCCCCGGTCGCATTTGACGCATTCAATTCCGTCTGACGCCACCGGGGCAGACAC
>JANOWX010000304.1:0-7995 GCA_031418175.1 Acidobacteriota bacterium
TATCTGCTTTCATTGGCGGTGACGCTGGGGATTGGGTACTTCCAGGATGTGCTGCTCAACACCATCGGGCAGCGCGTGATGTATGACCTGCGCGCCGAGATTTTCCAAAAGCTGCAAACCATCGAAGTCGCGTTTTACGACAACAATCCGGTGGGGCGGTTGATCACGCGCCTGACAACGGATGTGGATTCGCTCAATGAATTGTTTACGTCGGGCGTCGTCGAGGTGCTGGGCGATGTCGTGCTGATCGCGGGCGCGTTGGGGATGATGTTTTATTTCAACTGGCGGTTGGCGCTGGTCTCGCTGACGGTAGTGCCGTTGCTGATTGCGGCGACCGCCTGGTTTCGCAAAGGCGCGCGCGAAGGCTTCCGGCAGGTGCGCACGCGGATTGCGCGGCTGAACGCCTTCACGCAGGAACACATCGCGGGCGCGCAGGTCGTGCAGTTGTTCAATCGTGAAGCCAAAGCGCTCGACCAATTCGGTGAGATTAACGCGGCGCACAAACAAGCCAACCTCGACACGATTTTTTACTACGCGGTGTTTTACCCGCTGGTCAATCTGATCTCGGCGCTGGGTATCGCGGCGATTGTCTGGTACGGCGGCGGGCAAGTGATTCAAAACGCGCTCACGATTGGGACGCTGGTGGCCTTCCTGCAATACACGCAACGGCTCTGGCAGCCGATTCAAGACATCAGCGACAAATACAACGTCTTGCAGGCGGCCGTCGTCGCCAGCGAGCGTGTCTTCAAATTGCTGGACACGACGGATGCGATTGCTTCACCGGAAAAGCCGGTTGCGAATGTGCGAGCTGTGGGGCGCATCGAGTTCCGCCATGTCTGGTTCGCGTATAAAGACGAAGAATGGGTTTTGAAAGACGTCTCATTCACGGTCGAGCCGGGCGCGTCGGTGGCTTTTGTCGGCGCGACGGGCTCGGGCAAAACGACGATCACGAATCTGTTGATGCGTTTTTACGATCTGCAACGCGGCGCAATTCTGTTGGACGGCGTGGACATTCGTGCCTGGGAGTTGCGGCGGCTGCGTGAAAATTTCGCCGTGGTTTTGCAAGATGTCTTTCTTTTCTCCGGCGATGTGGCCGGTAATATCAGATTAGGAAACAACGCGATTGGAGATGACCGCATCCGATGGGCCGCGCAAGAAGTCCGAGCGAGCGAATTCATTAATCAATTGCCCAATCAATATGCGACTAAAGTCCGTGAACGGGGCGCGGGCTTTTCGGTCGGTCAGAAGCAATTGATTTCGTTCGCGCGCGCCCTGGCGTTCGATCCACGCATCCTGATTCTGGATGAAGCGACCTCGAGCATTGACACGGAAACCGAGCAATTGATTCAAGCCGCGATTGACAAGGTGATGAGCCAGCGCACTTCACTGGTGATTGCGCACCGGCTCTCGACGATTCAGCGCGTAGACAAGATCATCGTGCTGCACAAGGGCGAGATTCGCGAGTCGGGCACGCATCAGGAATTGCTGGCGCAACGCGGCGTTTATCATCGGTTGTATCAATTGCAGTACAAAGAAGAGCAGGCGGGCGCGACGGTAAGTGGACGTTGACGGGCACTAAGCCGTACAGTAAATTGCGGCGCGGTGCTTGACCAACTCGGTTCCATTTGGAGGTAGTTATGATGAATGAACAGCCTACTCAAAATCTGCCCAACGCGAATTCGTTTGAAGAGCGTGTGCTGACGATGCTGGCTTCAATGGATGCCAGACTGCAAACGCTGGAAGCACGCCAGCCGGAGCGTACTTACGACACCAAGCCGGTCTTGGAGCGCATTCTCAAAGAGGTCGCCGACCACGGTGTTGAACTCAAGGAGATGCGTGTCGAGTTCGGCGCGCGGTTTGATCGTTTGGAAGCGCGGCAGACTGCTTTGGAAGAACGGCAAGCCGGCATTGAAAAAGAAGTCCGCCATTACGGGCGCAAACTCGATATGTTCAACGAGGAAATGCTCGAAATCCGTTGGGCGTTGCGCGATTTCGAAAAGCGTTTGAGCGCGCCGGAAGCAGCGCTTGCGTAAGCACATCCTAGGTTTGACAACCCAATAGTCGCTGCGTAAGATGCGCCTTGCTTTTTTGACGCATTGAACAAATCAGCGGCGCTTCTCAGTAAAGATGGCCTCGGCGCTGCTGCTCCCGCGCAAGGCTTAATTGGGCCGACTTAGCTCAGTTGGTAGAGCGACTGATTCGTAATCAGTAGGTCGCCGGTTCAAATCCGGCAGTCGGCTCCATCTCTTCTACTCCCTTGATCCTCTCATTTAGGTTTTGAGGTTATTGGCGAAGAGGTTTGAACCTCCGTTAAAGCCCCAGACACGCACAGATCAAAAGGGCGAGCAGTGCGTGCGCCAGGCCGGACGGTTGCGCTTGCGCAAACATTGGCGCTCAAATTTCCCCGACACCGCGCCTTGAGGAGTAGCGTTTGAATTGTTGAACTCACCGGCTGCTGGCAGCCCGATCCAGCCCCATTACGAATCGCGCAGGCGGTTCCGTTCCCGTGTCATGCCCTGCTTTTAGCCCCATTTGAAGACGATTATAAAACCGGCCACCGTGCAAAGCTGCGGGTTGGTTTGGCGAGAATAAAACCCCACACAACGTGACGATTAAGCTGCGAATTTCAATCCGCGCCCGTGCTGGCTCTCCTTGCCGGCAGGCGCGGCGATCTTCATACCCCGTAGTAACCAGCGGCAGCGCGCTGCCTGCGATTATAGGAGTCATCAAACTATGTTTGCCTTGGGGGGCCTTTTGAAAACGACCATGCATTCCATTCCTTCACGTAAGTTCCAAACTCTGCGCCTCATCGCTTTCGGTTGTTTGCTGGCCGCCGGCGTAATGTGGCTGAGCCCATTGCGCCACGGTTTGGCTGCACGCGTGCCGTCAGCGCAACCAACGCAGCCATTGGCCGCGCAACCGCATTACCATTTCAATGCAGCAACGGGGCAGGACTTGCAGCAACAAAGCTGCACGCTTGATTGCACAGCGACAGTGCCGGCCACCGGCTCGCTCAACACGCCGGTCGCGTTTCAAGCCACGGCCACAGCCACCGGTTGCGTGGGCGCGCCGGCCTATGAATGGAATTTCGGCGACGGTTCGCCCAAGGTCACACAGCAAAATCCGAATTACAGTTACCCGGCGGCGGGAACTTATAACTGGACGCTGACGACACGCGCGGGTTCCGGCACGACGGGCATTGACACGATTGTGGGCGGCCTGGGCGAAGGCAATCCGGCGTTGAAGGTGCCGTTCAATGTGCCGCTGGCGTTGGCGCGCGACCCGCTGGGGCGCGGGATTTACCTTTACGATTACATCAATACCGTCAGCTACATTCGCTTTATCAACACGGGCACGACACCCTTCAATCTGGCGGGCCGCATGGTGGCCCCCGGCGCGTCGCGGTTTGTCGCGGGCGGCGGCTTAGAGACCGACAACAACGTCCCAGCGCTGCAAACCGATTTGGGGAATGTGACGGGCATGGGGGTGAGCAATGACGGCAATGTGCTTTTCCTGGCGCTCACGATCGGCCCCGAATCGCTCATCCGCGCGATCAACGTCTCGCCCAGTGCCGTCACTGTGGGCAGTTTGACGATTCAACCCGGGCGCATCAACAATCTCAATGTCGCCGCGAGTCCGGCGCTGGGCGGCGGTTTGAGCGTGATGACGGTCGGGCCGAACGGTGATCTGTTTGTGGCGGATGCTACGCAGGACATCAATCGCATCTTTCGCATCACACCGGCGGGCGCGGCCACGGTGTTTGTGGGCAGCGGCATCGTTACGCCGGCCTCCACCGCTTTCGTGGCGGGCCCAGCCACGAACGTTTCCCTTTCCAATCCCCGCGCACTCGAATTCGACCCGGCGGGCAATCTCTACGTGGCGGATACCGGACACGGACGCGTGATCAAGATTGATAGCGGCGGTCAGGCGACGCTGGTCGCGCAATTCACCGGCGGCTCAGGCAACGGCGGCGTGGTGTTTCCGCCCTATAACTTTCCGCCGTATCCGGCGGGGTTGGCCTTTTTCGGCGGCAAGCTTTACATCGCCATGGCCAACGCGCTCACATTGGTGCGCGTGGATGGCGCGAATGCCACCCCGATTATTTCCGGCGCCCTCAACACGCCGTGCGATTATTCGACGACGAATTGCGGCGACGGCGGGCCCATTGCAAATGCGCGTTATTCGCTGACCAATAGCACCTCGCCGCAACCCATCGTCGGCATTGAAGCGGATGCGAACGGTATCTTCCTGCTCGATCAAGGGCCAGCCAGCCGGGGCCGCTTGCGTTTTCTCAATCCGGGCAACAGTGCCGCAATCGTGGGCGGAGTCACCATCGGCAGCAATAACATTGATACCGTGGCGGGCAGTGGCTTGGTATCGCCCTTTGACGACGGCTTGGCCAGCAGCGCTTCACTCTCCACCCCGGTCGGCGTGGCGCTCGACGCCAGTGGCAATCTCTATCTCACCGACATCGGGCCGGGGCATCTGCGCTTCGTCAACCGCGGCACGACGCCGGTCACGCTCTTTGCGGGCACCGAAGCGCAACAGACCGTGCAACCGGGCAACGTGGCGCGCATCAATCGCAGCATTGACAGCAGCGGGAACGGCAATGACGTGCCGGCCACCCGCGCGGTTTTCAACAATCCGCAAGGGCTGTTCGTCACCAACCGAGGCATTTATATCGCCGATTCGACCGGCGGGCCGACGGTGCCGCCCAACAGCCCGTCAACGGGCCGCCGTACCAGCACCATCCGCTTCATCAATACCACGGCCAGCGACGTCACGTTGTATCCGGGTTCAGCGACACCCATCGTGGTGCCGCCGGGTTATATCACGCGTATCGCCGGCAAGCCTGTGGGCGGCAGCGGAGACACGGGCGCGGGCGACAACGGATTTGCGCTCAATGCGCAATTCATCGGCATGACTGACATAGTCGTCGCCAGCGACGGTACGATTTACGCCACTGATCCGGGCTACAAACTCGTGCGCAAGATCAATCCGCAAACCGGTATCGTGACCAGCCTGACCGCGTTGCCGGGCAGCGGGATCAAACGCTTCATGGGGCTGGCCTTTGATTCGAGCGGCCGCCTTTATGTCACCAACTTCGACGACAATCAGTTATGGCGCGAGACGGCCCCGGGCAGCGGGTCGTTTGCGCGGCTGGATAGCGGCACTGCGTTGAATCGCCCGCGCGACGTCGCGGTGGATGCCAACAATGTGGCGTATGTCGTCAACAGCGAAACGGCCTCCAATGCGCCCGGCGCCAATGCCCATCGCATTATGCGCGTGGCAACAGACGGGTCGGTCACCACGTTCGCGGGCACCACCAAAGGCTTCAGCGGCGACGGCGGCGCGGCGTCCGGCGCGCAACTGAATCTGGCGCCTTCCAATTTGACGATCAACACGGTCGCCATTCCGCGCATTGAGACACCGTTGGGCGTGGGCATCGTCGCGGCCGCGACCGGCGAAGTGATTTTTGCGGATTCGAACAATACGCGCATTCGCCAATTGAGCCAGTCCTCTGTCACTTGCACCAAGACAGGCCAGATCACGATTGCGGGCCAGAACCCCGCGCCAGTGTTGACCAGCATCAACCCGGCCTCGGCGTTGCAAGGTTCGGGCACGTTCACTTTGACGGCCACCGGTACAGGTTTCGTGCCGGCTTCGATCATTCGTTGGAACGGAATGGCCCGCACGACCGCTTTCGTCAGCACGACGCAATTGACGGCGCAAATTACGGCGGCGGACATCGTCAGTGCCGGCACGGCGCAGATCACCGTCTTCAATCCCGCGCCCGGCGGCGGCACTTCCGCCGCGCAAACCTTCACGATCAATGCGCCGAATCCGGTGCCGGTGCTGACCAGCCTCAACCCGAATTCGGCGCTGGAAGGCAGCGCGGCGTTCGCGTTGACGGTGACCGGAACCGGCTTCGTGAATGGCGCGGCGGTGCGTTGGGATGGCACGCCGCGCCCGACGACATTTGTCAGTGCAACCCAATTAACCGCGCAGATCGCGTCAAACGACTTGATCGGCACTGGCCAATCGCAAGTGACGGTTTTCAATCCGGCGCCGGGCGGCGGCGTCTCGAATGGGCTGAGTTTCAACATCACTCAAACGAATCCCGCCCCGACCTTGACCAACATCTCCCCGAGTTCGGCCACGGCAGGCGGCGCTGATCTCACGCTGACGGTCACGGGGACGAATTTCACCAGCACCTCGGTCGTGCGCTGGAATGGCAACAACCGCACGACGGCCTTTCAGGGCAACACGCAATTGAGCGCCGCGATTCCCGCCAGCGATCTGGCCAGCGCCGGTTCGGCGCAGATCACGGTCTTCAATCCCACGCCCGGCGGCGGCGTCACGGCGGCGCTGACCTTCACGATCAACGCGCAGACCAATCCCGTGCCCGCCATTACGAGCCTGAGTCCGAATTCGGCGGCGGCGGGCGGCGCGGCGTTCACGCTGACGGTCAACGGCGCCAACTTCGTCAACGGCGCAACCGTGCGTTGGAACGGCGCTGATCGCGCCACGACCTTTGGCAGCGCCACGCAATTGACGGCGCAAATTACCGCCGCCGACATCGCCAACACTGGTACGGCGCAGGTCACGGTGTTCAACCCCGCGCCCGGTGGCGGAGCTTCGACCGCCGCCAACTTCAGCATCACGGTGCCGGCGAATCCGGCGCCGACGCTGGCCAGCCTCAATCCCACTTCGGCCTTGGCGGGCGGCGTAGCGTTCACGCTGACGCTGACGGGCACGAACTTCATCAACAGTTCAGTCGTGCGCTGGAACGGCGCGGGTCGCACCACGACGTTTGTCAGCGCCACGCAATTAACGGCGCAGATTCCGGCGGCGGATATTGCGAACACGGGCACGGCACAAGTCACCGTGTTCAACCCCGCTTCGGCGGGTGGCGGCGGCGGCACGTCCAGCGCGTTGAGCTTCACGATCACACAGACGAACCCGACGCCTACGATCACGAGCGTCAATCCCAATTCGCTGACGGCGGGCGGCGCGGCCTTTACGTTGACAGTCAACGGCACGAACTTCATCAACAGTTCAGTCGTGCGCTGGAACGGCGCTGATCGCACCACGACGTTCGTCAACAACACGCAAATCACGGCGCAAATCACGGCGGCGGATATTGCCAGCGCGGGCACGGCGAACATCACCGTGTTCAATCCCGCGCCCGGCGGCGGCACGTCCAACTCAGTTAGCGTAGGCATCGTCGCGCTCAATCCCGTCCCCACATTGACCAGCTTGAATCCGAATTCGTCGGCCACGGGCAGCCCGGCTTTCACGTTGACGGTCAATGGCACGAACCTGCTGCCGACTTCAGTGGTGCAATGGAACGGCCAGAACCGTGCGACCACATTCATCAGCACGACGCAATTGACCGCGCAAATTGCTGCGGCGGACATCGCCAACGCAGGCACGGCGCAAATCACTGTGTTGAATCCGGCCCCGGGCGGCGGCGCGTCGAATGCGCTGCCCTTCAACATCACCTCCGGCAATCCGGCGCCGACGTTAACGGCATTGAATCCGAACTCGGTGTTGGCAGGCGGCGCGAACTTTACGATCACGGTGACGGGCACTAACTTCGTCAGCAACTCGGTGGTGCGCTGGAACGGCGACACGCGCCAAACGACGTTTATTGATAGCACACGCGTGACAGTCGTCATCGGCGCGGCGGACATCGCCGCCAATCCGGGCACGCGGCCCGTCACGGTGCAAAATCCGGCGCCCGGCGGCGGCACATCGAATGCGCTGAGCTTCGCCATCAACAACCCCGTGCCGGTGATTGCCAGCTTGAACCCAACCTCGGCGACGGTGGGCGGGCCGGCGTTTACGTTAACGGTCAATGGAACGGGTTTCGTCAACACTGCCGGCGGGGCGTCGGTGGTGCGCTGGAACGGCAACGCGCGCCCGACGACGTTTGTCAGCGCTACGCAACTGACCGCGCAGATTCCCGCCAGCGACATCGCCAGCGTCGGT
>JANOWX010000305.1:0-2301 GCA_031418175.1 Acidobacteriota bacterium
GGGCAAATCTTCTGGTACACCGTCGAAGGAGAAAACCACAGCTTGCGCGAGCTTCGTTCGTTGCAGGATTGGTTCATCCGCTATCAGCTCACCGCCGTACCCGGCGTGGCCGAAGTCGCTTCGGTAGGCGGCCACGTACAGCAATACCAGATTGACGTTGACCCGAATCGCTTGCGCGCTTACGGCGTGCCGCTTTCGCAAGTCGTCGAAGCCGTGCAACGCAGCAACGCCAACGTCGGCGGTAACGTGATCGAACAGAACGGCCAATGGTCGGTCGTGCGCGGCGTCGGCTTGGTTGAATCCATGGCCGACTTAGAGAACATCGTCATCAGCGCGCAAAACGGCACGCCGCTTTACGTGCGCAACGTCGCAGCGGTCAAGCTGGGCAATGCCTTTCGCGTAGGCGTGCTCGACCGCGACGGCAAAGAGGCCGTTGGCGGCGTGGTCATTGCCCGTTACGGCGTCAACGCGCTCGAAGTCATCAACGGCGTCAAAGCCAAACTCAAATCGCTGGAAACGGGTTTGCCGAAAGGCGTCAAGGTCGTGCCTTTTTATGACCGCACCGAATTGATTTTGCGCGCGACCGATACGCTCAAGCGCGCGCTTATCGAAGAACTGCTACTCGTCACACTCGCGCACGTCGTCTTTCTGTTTCACTTCCGCTCGATCTTGATTGTGACGATTCCGCTGCCGCTGGCAGTGTTGGTTTCGTTTTTGTTCATGCGCTACGCAGGCATCAGTTCGAACCTGATGTCGCTCGCGGGGATTGCGATTGCGATTGGTGTGCTGGTGGATGCGGGCATCGTCGTCACCGAAAACGCCTTTCGCCAACTGGAAAAGAACGGCGTAGACCCGCGCGACCGCCAGCGCGTTTGGCAGACCGTACTCGAAGCCACGCAACTTGTCGGACGCCCGATTTTCTTTTCGATGGCGATCATCATCTTGGCTTTCGTGCCGGTCTTTGCGCTCACGGGGCGCGAAGGGAAGCTCTTTCATCCGCTGGCTTTCACCAAGACCTTTGCCATGGCGGGCGCGACGCTCATCGCCATCACGCTGGTTCCCGTGCTTTGCACGCTGCTGTTGGGCGGACGCTTTCACGCCGAAGACGACAACCCGGTAATGCGTGTGTTGCAGCGGTTGTATCGCCCGGTCTTGGCTGGCGCACTGCGGCAACGCGCCCTGACGCTCTTGCTGGCGGTGGCGGTGTTCGCGGGCGCGCTTTATCAGGCATCGCGTATCGGCGGCGAATTCATGCCCGAACTCAACGAAGGCGATTTGATGTATATGCCGATCACCGATCCGGCGATTTCGGCAGACGAGGCGCTGCGCGTGATGCAGATGCAGGACGTGACGATCAAGGCGTTTCCCGAAGTCGCGTGGGTCGTGGGCAAAGCCGGACGCGCCGAGAGTTCGACCGACCCCGCGCCGCTCAACATGAACGAGACCATCGTGCATTTGAAACCGCCGCACGAATGGCGTCCCGGCATGACGCGCGACAAGTTGCTGGCCGAGATGGATGCGCGGCTCGCCATGCCCGGCGTACAAAACATCTGGACGCAACCCATCATCAATCGCATCGAGATGCTGACCACCGGCATCCGCACGGAACTCGGCGTCAAGGTTTATGGTAGCGATCTGAATGAACTCGAACGCCTCTCGCGCGCCGCCGCCACCGCTTTGCGTGAAGTGCGCGGCGCAGCCAACGTTTCGCCCGAACCGCTGACGGGCGCGCCTTATCTCGACATCAAAATCAATCGCCAAGCCGCCGCGCGTTACGGCATAGACGTGCAAGCCATTCAGCAAGTCATTGACACCGGCATCGGCGAAACCAACCTGACCGTCACCATCGAAGGCCGCCAACGCTTCCCCGTGCGCGTGCGTTACGCGCCACAATTCCGCACCTCGCCCGCAGCCCTCGGCCAATTGCTCGTACCCGCGCCCAACGGCGCGCAAATTCCCCTGTCTCAATTGGCCGAACTGCGCACCGTGTCGGGGGCCACGATGATCGCCAGTGAAAACGGCCTGTTGCGCGGCACGGTCTTGCTCAACGTGCGCGGACGCGACGTGGTCGGCTTTGTCGAAGAAGCCCGGCGCGTACTCAACGAAAAAGTCGCACTGCCGCCCGGCTATTACTTTGAATGGGCGGGGCAATACGAAAACCAGCAACGCGCCCGCGCCCGCTTGCAACTGGTCTTGCCCATCGTGCTGCTGGTGATTTTCGTGCTGCTTTATCTGACTTATCACTCGCTGCTCGAAGCCGCGCACGTCTTGCTGGCCGTGCCTTTCGCACTCTCAGGCGGC
>JANOWX010000306.1:0-3423 GCA_031418175.1 Acidobacteriota bacterium
AGTAGTGGGGCTTTGACTGTAATAGCTCTCCCCATACCAATCCGCACACCACTCCCACACATTGCCATGCATATCGTATAAGCCGAATTGATTCGGTTGCTTCTGTCCGACCGGATGGGTCCGATTATTCGAGTTACCGTAAAACCAAGCGTAGTTGCCCAACTCTCCCTCATCATCCCCAAAACTATACTTGCCAGTCGAGCCAGCGCGCGCAGCGTATTCCCACTCGGCTTCGCTCGGCAAGCGCCAAGTCTGCTCGCCCGTCTTGTTGCACAAGCGTTTGAGAAACCCCTGCGCGTCATCCCAGGAAACCTGCTCCACCGGCAACTCGTCCGACCCCTTAAAGTTGCTCGGATTGTTCCCCATCAAGGCCTTCCATTGCGCCTGCGTGACTTCATACTTGCCGATGGCGAAAGGGCTGACTGTCACCTCGTGCGGCGGCTTCTCGTCGTCCCACTCATTCGACCCCATCGTAAATTTGCCGCCGGACAGATTGACCATCTCCAGTTTCACCCCATTGCCGAGGTCTACGGTAAAGCTACCCGTTGGCTGTCCGCGCAACGCTAACCAAACGCCGTAACCCAGCAGCGCCACCACCGCGATGGCCCCCGCCGCCAGCGCCCCCGCCGTTTTTTTCTGCGGCTTGGCCACAACCGGCGGGGTGAATAAATCAACGGGCGGCGGCACACGTTTGCGCGTCTCTGCCTCGGCCACGACCGGGTTGGGTGTGGGCTTAGGCCGCGCTGGTTCGGGTTCGCGCAAAGCTTTCTGTTGCGCCTGCCCCAGCGCCTGCTCGTATTCGGGGCTGTTGAAATCGGTCTGCCGCTCCCACGGTGACGGAGGCAATTCCGCTGCAGGTACGTATTCAGTCTCGCTCCTGAAAGTCTCCGGCGGCGGCGGCGGCGGCTCCGGCTCCGGCTCACGGCAAGCTTCGTCAAACAGCGCCGGTATTTCGCTGATCCGTTGCGGTCGCCCTTGCGGATCGGCGGCCATCATCCGCAACAACAATTCCTCGAGCGCCTCTGGGGCTTCCGGCAAGGCGGCCCGTAGCGGCGGCAGCGTCCGGCTGCGTTTTAGCTTGATCAACTCGCGCATTTGCGCCTCGGCGTTCGCGCCTTTCGGAATGTAGAAAGGCTGGCGGCCCGTCAACATTTGGTAAAGCATCACGCCCAGCGCATAAATGTCAGTGCGCCCGTCAATCCGCCCGCCCGACTGCAATTGCTCCGGCGCGGCATAAAGCGGCGTGCCGATACTCTGCGACATCAGCGAGCCGTCCGCCGAACTGAGCACCTTGGCGATGCCGAAATCCACTACCTTCACCTGCTCCGCCCGCATGTGCCGCTGCACCAGCATCACGTTGGCCGGCTTCAGGTCGCGGTGCACGACGCGCGCCTCGTGGGCGTGCGCCAACGCCGCCGCCACAGGCCGCAAAATTTCCAGCGTGCGTTCAAAGCTCAAGCGCCCTCGCAGCTTCAATTCCTCATCCAGCGGACGCCCTTCCAGCCACTCCATCGCAATGAAGGAAAGGTTCTCCGTGCGCCCCGCGTCGAAGATCGTCACGATGTTCTCGTGCTCGAAGCGCGCCGCCGTCTGGGCCTCGCTCTCAAAGAGTTTGACCGCCTGCGGCGTCAACAGCGCGACATCCCGCCGCAGGATTTTGAAGGCGACGGCCCGCTCCGTGCCGAATTGGTGCGCCCGGTAGACCGCGCCGAAACCGCCCATGCCGACCAGCGCCTCGATGCGGTAACGGCCTTCGAGCGTTTTGCCCACCAAGGAATACGGATCATCCAGCGACAACAACACGCCGTCATTCAGGCAATAGCGCAACTGCCCGTCGTCGTAGTTCTCTTTACATTGCGGACAATACTTTTCCATCAACGCCTCCGTGCTTTCCGGGAGTTGCCGTGCGGCAGCTTGAATTGAGATGAGTGGTGCCGGGAAAGGCGCGCGGATTATGGCAGCGTTTGTGGCGGCGCTCAATCTGAGGTCGGGAAAAGTCTCGTCAAGTCTGGGGAAGTCTTGGCAAGTCACATATCTCCATACCTCCCTCAAACATCATTCCCCCAACAACCGCAGCGTCGCCAGCGCCATCACCTTGCAGGCCAGGAGCAAGTGTTCGATCTCGCAGTATTCATCGGGTTGATGCGCAAGGTTGAGCAGGCCGGGGCCGTAGGCGATGCATTGTTCAACGCCCGCCAGCCGCGCGAAATGTTTTTGATCGTAGGTCCCTGGGCTGGCGATCAGCGGCGGCGTTTTGCCGATGGCCGATTGAATGGCCGCCGCCATTGTCTCGACCAAGTACGCATCCGGCGCGGTCATGGTCGGATGCACGATCATCAGATCATTCAATTCAAAGCGAAACTCAGCATCGTGCCCTTGCGACTCGGCCAGCAGCGCGTGAATCTCGCCGCGCACTTCGTCCAGGTTCTCTTCCAACAAAAAGCGCCGGTCGAAGATCGCGCGGCACAGATCGGCGACGCAGGGCGTTTGGGGTGTGCCGAGCGGTTGACCGCCCGCGAGCGCGTTGATGTTTATCGTAGCGGCCCGCGCACCCGCCGGTTCGACTGGCATGCGTGTTTGGCGCAATGCCAGCACGGGTTTTAGCTCACCCTCGATTTGCGCGAGGAAGCGCGCCATTTGGTCAATTGCGCTGACGCCGAGAAACGGCATGCTGCCGTGGGCTGTGCGTCCGTGTGTGATGACTTCGAACCAGTAGACGCCGCGATGCCCCAGGCAGATGCGGTCGTAATCGAGCGGCTCGGTGATGATGACGTAATCCAGCGTGTCACGCTGAAAGATGCCGTGCTGGGCCAGATAGGCGACACCCGCGAAGCCGCCGCTCTCTTCATCCACGGTCGCGCTTTGTTCGACCGTGCCGTTGAGCTTGAGGCCCGAGCGGCGGATGGCTTCGACGGCGAAGATTGAAGCGGCGATACCGGCTTTCTGATCGGTCACGCCGCGTCCATACATTCGCCCGTCCCGAATCACGGCGGCGAAAGGATCAACCGTCCAGCCCGCGCCCGGCGGCACGACATCGAGGTGGCCGTTGAAATGCAAAGTTGGCCGCGCACTCAGGCCATTCATGCGCCCGATGACGTTGACGCGCGGATGTTGCGGCGTGCATTCGGGCAAGCCCTCTGCCGTGACGTACTGAGTTTCATAGCCGAACTCCTGCAACTGCGCGCCAATCAGTTGGGCGCAGTCGGCGTAGTTTTCGCCGGGCGGATTGACGGTTGGGATGCGGACGAGTTGTTGCAGGAAGGCGATGAGTTCGTCGGCAAGACCGTCAATGCGGGCGAGCACGGTTGTTTCAGTTGCAGTCAGCATAAGCAATAGCAAGCGTGCTTAGCCGATGCGGTACAAGGAGCGGTAGCGACCTGGTGACTCCGTGTCGCACACAGTTGGAGTCACCAGGTCGCTACC
>JANOWX010000307.1:0-8030 GCA_031418175.1 Acidobacteriota bacterium
GACGATCAACGCCAGCTTGCGCAGCGGCACGAATCAGTTTCACGGCACGGCATGGGAGTTTCATCGCAACACCGTACTGAACGCGCGCGGCTTCTTCGCCAATCGCAGCAACCTGCTCAAGCCGACGCTGCTGCGCAACCAATTCGGCTTCACCTTCGGCGGGCCGATCATCAAGGATCGGACATTCTTCTTCACCGACTACGAAGGCTTCCGCGAAATTTCGAGCGATGTGCGCACGGCGACGCTGCCGGCGCTTGATCTGCGCGCCGGACGCTTGGGCATTGCGGTGCGCAATCCGCTGACCGGCGTTTCGTATACCGCGACTGACACCGTGCCGCTGACGCCGTTTGCGCAGCGGGTGATGGCCGACCTGCCCGCGCCCAATCTGGCGGGGGCGGCCAACAACTTCACCCGGCTGGGCAGCAACCGTTTTTACAACGACAAGGGCGACGCCAAGATTGATCACCGCTTCAACGAAAAGATCAGCGCCTTTGTGCGCATCAGCCATCGCAAGTCGAGTAACTTTGAAGCGCCGCCGATCCCGGGCCAGTCGGGCGGCGACAGCAACGGCTTTGTGCGCGTGCTCAATCAGCAGATCGGCGGCGGCGTGACTTACGCCGTGAGTTCGACTTCGCTGTTTGAATTCCGCCTGGGCATCTCGCGCACACGCGCCGGCAAAGAGCCGCCGCTGATTGGCGGGCCGAGCATGCGCGAGGTTTACGGCATCGCGGGATTGCCCGAAACCTCCAACCTGACCGGCGGGCTGACCGCGCAATTGATCAACGGTTACACCAACCTCGGACGCCAGGCGACCAATCCGCAATGGCAGCATCCGTTTGTCACCAATCCGCGCGCCAATTATTCGTGGGTGATGGGACGCCACAGTTTGAAGACGGGCTACGAATACCAGCGCATCAACACCGAGGTGAACGATGTCAATCCGCTGTACGGACGCGACACTTACAACGCCTCGTTCAGCCGTCCGGCGGGCGTGACGACGACCGACGTGCGTTACAACCTGGCCGACTTCTTCTTCGGCGCGCGCAGCCAGTACGCGCTGGTTACGCCCTTTGTCGCGCAGATCCGCCAGCGCATGCACTTCCTCTATTTGCAGGATGATTTCAAGCTCAGTCCGAAGCTGACCTTGAATCTAGGCATGCGTTACGAATACGCGACGCCGCAGTGGGAGGCCGATAATCGGCTGACCAATTTCGATCCGGCGACCAACCGGCTGATCGCCGCCAAAGACGGTTCGGTGGCCGACCGCACGCTGGTCAATCCTGATCGCAACAACTTCGCGCCACGCTTCGGCTTCGCTTATCAGTTCTCGCCGAAGACGGTGGCGCGCGGCGGTTACGGCATCAGCTACATTCACTTCAACCGTTCGGGCGGCGCGAATCTGCTGGCGATCAACGGCCCGCACGTCGTGCTGGCCGTGGTCGAGCAAACGCCGACCACGGCCGGTTTCATCCCGACGCAAGCGGGCTATCCGGCTGGCCTGACCGCGCCGGAGCGGTTCAATCCGCTGATCTCGACGGTCTTCCACCTGATCAAAGATACGCGGACGGGTTACGTGCAGACGTGGTACCTCTCGGCGCAGCGGCAGCTTTCGCCGAACATGCTGATTGACGTGGCCTATGTCGGCAATCACAGCCTGAAGCTGTTGCTCTTCGCTGACATCAACCAGGCGCGTCCGAACAATCCGGGCGAGAACGCCTCGTTGCAAGCGCGCCGTCCGATCTCGACTTTCTCGGCGGTCTCGACGGGTTTCCCGGTGGGCATCTCGAACTATCACGGCCTGCAGGTCAAGTTCGAGCGGCGCATGGACAAAGGGCTGTACGTGCTCAATTCGTTCACCTGGTCGAAGGCGATTGACAACGTTTCGCAGTCGCTGGAAGACCCGAACGGCAATTCGGCCAATCCGCAGAACTTCCGCAACCTGCGCGCCGAACGCGGGCTGTCGGCTTACGACCAACCGTTCAACAACACGACGAGCGTGGTCTGGGAAGCGCCCATCGGCAAAGGGCGCAAGTGGGGCAACGATCTGCCCACGGCGCTGGATTTGATTATTGGCGGCTGGGGCGTCAGCGCGATCAACCAGATGACCAGCGGGCAGACGATCAATCTGCGCTACGGCACCATCCCGGCGGCTTATCAGGTGACGGCTACTCTCGCGGCCTTTCAAGGCGGCGTCAGCTTCCGTCCGAACATCTACGGCAGTATCTATCCGGCCAAAGGCGAGCAGACGATTGACAACTATTTCAATCGCGCGACGATCTTTGCGGCGACCGATCCGACGCAACCGGGCGGCGCTGATCCGAGCCGTCCCTTCGGCAACGCCGGGCGCAACATCGGGCGCAGCCATGCGTTTTATCAACTCAACCTGAGCTTGCAAAAGAGCGTTCCGCTGCCGATCAATGAAGTGACGCGGCTGGAGTTCCGGGCGGAATTTTTCAATCTGCTCAACCAAACCAACTTCCGCGCGGCCCAAGGCGACCGCTCTAATGCGGCCTTCGGGCGCATCAGCGCAGCGTTTCCGGAGCGGCAGATTCAATTCGCGTTGAAACTGTCGTTCTGAAGTAAACCGGTAGGACGGACTTTAGTCTATCCGGTCTGTCCAGACCGCGTAGGACAGACTAAAGTCCGTCCTACCGTTTATCCTGCGTTCATCTCAACTGCGCTAGCCTGCGCGCCTGAGCAAGGAGAGACGCATGCGCAAAATCAAAAAGAGCTTCCAGCTATTTTTCGCGGGCTGTTTGGTATTGTTCGCGGTAACGGCCAGTCCCGGTCAGGCTCCGTTCGAGTTGTCGGGCGTCGTGCTCGATCCGCGCGGCGCGGCGCTGGCCGGGGCCAAAGTCAGCCTGCGCCACCTTGACGACAATTCTCAACAAACAATCCCGGCCAATCAGAATGGGCAGTTCCGCTTCACACGGCTCGCCGCTGGCGTATACGAACTGGAAGTAAACAAGGAAGGCTTCAAGCCCGAGGTCACGCGCATCACGCTGGACGCGCGCCCGCTCGCGCCGCTGCAAATCGTGTTGCCGCTTGCCGACGTGCGCGAGGAACTGGCTGTGGCCGCGCGCGCCAATCAGGCCAACACCAATCCCGACGACAATCTCAACGTCATCCGGCTGGATCGTGAAACGCTCAAGCGCTTGCCCGTGCTGGGCAACGATGTCATCGCCGCTGCGTCCGCCCTGTTGGATGCCGGCTCGCTCGGTTCGGGCGACGCGACCGTCATCGTGGACGGGCTGGAACGCACCGGGCGCAAGAAAGTGGCGGCCTCTCAGATTCAGGAAGTGCGCATCAATCAAAATCCCTACTCCGCCGAATTCGCCCGGCCCGGACGCGGGCGCATCGAAGTCATCACCAAACCCGGCGAGGCCGAATTTCACGGCGAATTCAACTTCATCTTTCGTGACCATCACTTAGACGCGCGCAACGCCTTCGCGCGCGCACGCCCGCCGGAACAGCGCCGCATTTACGAAGGCAACGTAAGCGGCCCCGCCGGTCTCGGCAAACACACCACTTTTCTATTTGGCGTGAACCGCGAGGAAGAGGATTTGCAATCCATCGTGTTTGCCAAAACGCCCGCCGGCGCCGTGACGCAAAACATCGCCAACCCCAACCGCGATACCGAAATTTCATTGCGGCTGGATCACCAGGCCGGCAAGCAAACGAACTTCTCGATTCGGTATGAACACACGTTCGATTCAAGCGCGAATAGCGGCGTGGGCGGCTTCAATCTGCCGGAGGTCGCGGCCAATTCGACGGGGCGCGAGCATCAGCTTTATTTCGCGCACCGCCGCATCATCTCGCCCAAACTGATCAACGAATTCACCATGCGGCTCGGCCACGAAAGCGGCGCGACGCGCAGCGTGAATTTAGACAAGCCCCGCATCGTCGTGCTCGACGCTTTCACCGGCGGTGGCGGCCAACAGGATCGCCGCTCAAACATCAACAATCTGCAACTGAGCGAAACGCTCACCTGGACGCAGGGCAAACATTTTGTTCGCGGCGGCGTGAACATTCCCAGCCTTGGCCGGCGCGCACTGAACGACCGTAACAATTTCGGCGGGACGTTCAGCTTCTCCACGCTGGACGACTATCTGAACAACCGGCCCTTCCTGTTTGCGATCAATCAGGGCGAGAGCCGCTTGGTTTATTGGCAAAAACACTACGGGCTGTTTGTGCAGGATAACGTGCTGGTGCGGCCCAATTTCTCGGTGGGGTTGGGCCTGCGCTACGACTGGCAGAATTATTTGCCGGACAACAACAACCTGGGGCCGCGGCTTTCTTTCGCCTACGCGCCGGGCAAACAGCGCAAGACGGTGCTGCGCGGCGGCGGCGGGATTTTTTATGACCGCGCCGAAAGCGGGCCGATCAGCGAACGCTTGCGCTTTGATGGGCGGCGCTTGCGGCAGGTGAACATTAAAGACCCCGGCTATCCCAATCCGCTGGCGGCGGGCGGCACGTTTGAGGCGCGGCCCGTCAGCATCGTGCGTTTTGCGCCTGGCATTCGTTCGCCCTACACCTTCCAATTCAATTTCGGCGTCGAGCGGCAACTGGGCAAAGCGTTGACGGCGACCGCCAATTACATCAACACGCGCGGGCTAAAGCTGTTCCGCTCGCGCGATCTGAATGCCCCGCCGCCACCGGCGTATTTGCGGCCACCCGATCCGAACGTCGGCGTGCTGCGCCAGATCGAATCGTCGGCGCACGCGCGCGGGCACGCACTGGAACTGATGTTGCGCGGGCGGCTGACGCGCTACTTCAACGGAACAGTGCAATACAACCTGGGACGCGCATACAATAACGCGGGCGGCATCAACGCGCTGCCGGCGAACAACTACGATCTGACCAGCGAATGGTCGCGCGCGGAATTTGACGAACGCCAGCGCTTTAGCCTGCTCGGCGTTATCGAAGCCGGGGATTGGTTCAAGCTGGGTTTGACGCTGACGCTGGCCACGGGCCGGCCTTACAGCCTGACAATTGGGGAAGACGTCAATGGCGATACCGTCGCCCTTGACCGGCCCGCCGGTGTGCGCCGCAACAGCCTGCAAGGGCCGGGCGCCGCCACGCTTGATGTGCGTTGGAGCCGCGAGTTCCGCTTGAGCCGGGACAAGAAAAAGGATGAAGGCCCGGCGCTGAGCTTCGGCGTGGATGCTTTCAATGTGCTGAACCGGACGAATTACGCGGGCTTCGTCGGCAACCAGAGTTCGCCGTTTTTCGGCTTGCCGGTGGCGGCGCGACCGGCGCGGCGGATGCAACTTACGTTTGGTTTTTCGTTTTGAAATGGCGCGGCGACACCCCCTGAGTTGCCAAATGTCTTTTAAAAAAGATGCGGCAAAGGAATCCGGGCAAAGGAATCCGGGCAAAGGAATGAGGGTTGTTGCCCCACACGGCGATGCCCTTGCCGTCATTCATTTGCCCACTGTCATTCTTCAAATTACTTTTGGATCATTTAACCCTGAATAATCTTATCCGCGCCGTCCAAACTGTTTTGCTCTCAGCTTGACTGTTTTGCCTGCGACGCCCACTCTTTGCCTCCCACACAAATCTCGATAGGTAAACACTATGAAACCACTGAACGGTATTACTGTCCTCGACCTCACGCGCCTGTTGCCCGGCGCTGTCGCCACGATGATGCTGGGCGATTTCGGCGCCGACGTCATCAAGATCGAAGAACCCGGCACGGGCGATCCCGCGCGCCATTCGCGCGCCGGCATTAAGCGGCCCGGCGCCTACTTCCTCGTCACCAACCGCAACAAACGCAGCCTGACGCTCAATCTCAAAACCGAAGCCGGGCGCGAAATTTTCCTGAAACTCGCCGCCCAAGCCGATGTCGTTGTCGAAGGCTTCCGCCCCGGCGTGATGGAGCGGTTGGGCTTGAGTTACGCCACGTTGAATGAATTGAATCCACGCCTGATTTATTGCGCGATCACCGGCTACGGCCAGGATGGGCCGTATCGAATGAAGCCGGGCCACGATGCGAATTACCTCAGCACGGCGGGCGTGTTGGGTGTCATCGGCGGCAAAGACGGGCCACCCGTGTTGCCCGGCGTGCAATTGGCCGATCTGGCAGGCGGCAGTTTGCACGCGGTCATCGGCGTGCTGCTGGCATTGCAAGCGCGCGACCGCACGGGCGCGGGCCAATTCGTAGACGTCTCGATGACCGACAGCGCATTGTCATTGATGTATGTACCGCTGGCTTCGTATCTGGCGAATGAAGCGCAACCGCCGCGCGGCAATGATGGATTGTCGGGCAAGTATGCCTGTTATCAGCTTTATGAAACGCAGGATGGCCGTTATCTCTCGCTCGGCGCGTTGGAGCCGAAGTTCTGGCAGGAAGCCTGCCGCGTGCTGGGCCGCGAAGATTTCATCCCACTGCAATTCAGCAGCGCGCAAACCGGCATGATCGTGGCGTTGCGCGACCTCTTCAAAACGCGCACGGCGGCGGATTGGCTGGCGGCCTTTGAGGGCGTGGACACGTGCATCGCCCTGGTCAAAGACGTAGAGGAGATGATCGAAGACCCGCAAATCAAAGCGCGCGGCATGATCGCCGAGCTTGAACATCCAACCGAAGGCAAGCTGCAACAGATCGCGCCGACAGTAAAACTTTCCGCGACGCCAGGGACGATGGAATTGCCGCCGCCGCAACTCGGCCAGCATTCACACGCAATTTTGCAGCATCTGGGTTACAGCGATGAAGCGATCGAACAATTGGTTACAACAGGTGTGATCTGAAACTAGCAGGACTTACGCCATAAGCGCCGCACAAGAGCATGGAGTTCAGGCTTCAGCCTGTGTTCGCACTCTCCAAGGCAAGCTGAAGCCTGAACTCCATGCTCTTGTGCGTAAGTCCTGCTTAGAACTGGTTGGGAATTCTTCTCGGCTGCGCCCCTTCCCCGCTCGCCGCCGGTTGCGGCCGCGCCAACGCACCGTTGCCGTACTTTTCCACCTTGCGGGTTTTCATGTTGAACGCATCACCCGCCGAGAGCACGTAATAAGGCTTCTCCCACGGCTGAAATAACTGCGTGTTGTCGTGAATCGCCACCTTCCACGCGCCCAGCACTTCAAAGCGGTCGCCCTTGACGATGATAGCGGTGCCTTCGGAAAGGCCGATGCCGAGCAGGTTGGGATATTTCTTGATGACGGGAATCAGGTCATCCCAACGCATACGCGTGTTGATGTGCTGATCAATCGCCGTTTTGCGCAAGAAGTTGAAGCCGCGCTCGTGTTCCTTTTCCGGCGTCATCATAATGTCAGGCCCGGCAATCGCGCCGCGCACCAGATAGTCGCCCTGGATCGTCGCGCCCGCCGAAGAGCCGCCAATCACGCCGCCGCGTTCGAGCACGTTGTGAAACTCACGATAGGTCAGCGTGTTCATATACGAATCCACGATGTTCCACTGGCGGCCCCCGTCGAACCAGACGGCGTTGGCTTCGCGCAAGGGCGCGGCGAATTCTTCGGTGTCGGCGACCTTGGGATCATGCGTGTGCAGCATGCGCACGTTCGTGACGCCGCGCCGCTTCCACCCTGCAACCACGTCTTCCTCTTTGTAAACCTTGATCTCGCCGGTGGGCAGCTTGTTGCCACCCGCCGTCGGCACGACGACGAACTTGGCGTTGGGGCCGCCGGCGAGTTCGATGAACTTTTCCATGATGCCGGTGCCGTTGGTCGGGCCGCCGCCGACAATCACCAGCGTGCCTTTGGCGGGGCCGTATTCGGACGCAGCTTGCACGGCGGCGCGCGTTGGCGCGTATTTGCCCAACGCGAGCAACACCAAAATCAAGGCAATTGAGAGACAAGTGACAAGCTGCTTTTTCACGGGTTTTCCTCCAACGATTTTCAGAAAGGTCTACAGACTAAACGTTCGTAGTTCCCGCCCTTGTAACAGCGAATTTATTCGCGGCGTCACAACGCGAATAAAATCGCTGTTACAAGGGCGGGAACTACGAACGTTTAGTCTGTAGACCGTTCTGAAAATCGTTGGAGGAAAACCCGTGAAAAAGCAGCTTGTCACTTGT
>JANOWX010000308.1:0-15508 GCA_031418175.1 Acidobacteriota bacterium
TTTCAATGCCTACGGATGCGTGTTGTACGGAATCGCCAAGATACATGCCAGCCGGGATCAGATCAGGATGTCCGTTGAAGTATTTATTCTTTACTAGCGTCTTACAGTGTTCAGGGATGCGAGCATTCATAAACTCACCGACAAGGCTACTAAAGTTGGCTGACATCATGATAGATTCAAGGCGTTGAATCTTCTCATCGTAAAGGCGTGTATTGATGAAACCGAGAAAGTTGATAAAATCCGTCATTGCCGCCCCTAGATGATCCGTTGTAAGACCGTGCGGCAACTGCGCCAGAGGGTTAAACCCAGACGGGACGACTGGAATCGGATTGCAAGCAAATCTTTCGGGATCGAGCGGTGACATAGCCAGCGATGCTATCCGCACGTAAGATTTAGGTCAAATCCCGTGCCAATCCAGAGGTGGCAGCAAACTAGCAACACAGCTTTAGCCCACTACCGGAAATTGCTGCCCCCGCGAGCCGTCATGCGTCCAGCCCGTGACGTAGGCATTGCCTGCCACATCCAGCGCGAGATCAGCAGCGATGTCATTGCTGCCGCTGCTGAGAAAAGTTGCATAGAGCAGGGCCGACCCCGTCGCGTTGAGCTTGACCGCGAACCCGTCGGAGGTAAACGCCAACGGGTCATCCAGACTTTGTGGCTGAAAAGTGCCTGGTGTGGTCGGAAAGTTCCGCGACTCCGTGTAGCCAGTGACGTGCGCATTCCCGGCGGCGTCCACGGCAATGGCTGTGCTTAACTCATTTAAGTTGCCGCCCAATAAGGTGGAATAGAGCAAGGCGCTGCCCGTGGCGTTCAATTTCAGCACAAACGCGTCGGTAACAGGCGATTGCGTACGCGGGGGAACGGGCGCGCCGTTGTAGGTAGTCTTGAAGGCCTCGGGCGTGGTCGGAAAATTCGCCGAGGCCGTTTCACCTGCGACAAAGGCATTGCCTGCCGCATCCAGCGCCAGCGCCTTGCCGCGGCTAGACGAAAAGTATTCTGTCCGGTTTGTTCCAGGGTAAGGGATGCCGCGCGTGCCTCCGATCAAGGTGGAATAAACCAGTTGATTGCCTTGCGGATTGAATTTGGTGACGAACGCGAAAACCGGAAGATCGGCCAACGTTTGCGCCTCCGGCACAAAACGCAACGCGCCGGGCGTCGTCGGGAAGCCCTCATCCCACATCGCCGAGCCTGTCAGATAGGCATTGCCGGCGGCGTCTAGCGCCACATCGAAGGCGCTGTCACCGACGTTGCCCCGCTGGCGAGCAAGGTCGAATAACTCAACACCGGATCAATAACCAGCGGACGGCTCGTGTCATACGCGCCAATCTCAAACGTAATCTCGTTGGCGTTGGCGAGGTGGTAACCGCCATTGATGGTTTGCCGCCGTCCGTTTACTTCTTGGTAAATGACGGGACGATGCTGGCGCACCTCACCTGCGGCGGTGGTTAACAGCAAGTCGCCGCTTTCGTCCAGCCGCAACGTTTGCACGCCCTGGAAGGCCAGTTTGATTTGCCGCGGATCAGCCCCCGGCGCGACGACGAAGTCATATTCCAGTTGCTGCTGATTGCCGTACCACACCAGATCAACGCCCGGATAAACGGCTTCATACTCGACCTTCGCATAAGTCGGCACGTCGGTGCGCCACTGTTGGGCATCATCGCCCAACAGGTAATTGACCTTGCCGGGTAAGGCGTCCGCGCCGCTGATGCGTTTCGGCGCTTTGGCATTCACCAGGCGCATTTGCACGCGGGCTTGTTTTTGTTCACGTTGTAAGTTCAACGTCGCGCCGCCGTCGGTCAGCGCCAAATCGTAACCATAGCCGCGCGCCAGATATTTGACCGCCGTATCAGCCTGTCCCTGATTGGCTTCGAAACTGAGCGGCAGCTTGCCGTAACTTTGCGAGACTTGCGCGGCAGTGGACGGCAGCGCGCGTGGCGCGACATGGCCGGCACGCCGCTGCATCACGATCCCGGCACACAGCAGCGCCAGGCAAAGCCAAGCCCACGTTGCCCGTAAAGAACACACTGCGAATTTCATAAAAGCTCCTGCAATTAATGGAAAAGGGCATGAATGGTTGATATCGGCTGCGCGGCTGGGGGCTGCTGGCGCGCCAGTTTCGTTTCATAGTGTACGCGGCAGGGGCAAATCCTACACGGCGAAGAAAATTTATCTTCCTGTAAATCATGCGGTGTTCGTTGGCACAGACCCCGCGGCGGCAGGTGTTTAGAGTTCAAGCTTTAGCTTGCTTGTGGGTGTGCAACGCCGCGCCATTCGCCGCGCCATTTGCGCCTGCGGCGCGGGCAAGCTGAAGCTTGGACTCTAAACACCTGCCGCTACGCGCTGCAGCAGCCCCGGATTTTTTACAGGAAGAAATTTATTCTTTGCGCGGGATGAACGCTGCGCCTCGCATTGGGTCAACGCGAGCGTGTTAGAATTCGGGCGCAGTCGCAGCACGCGGCTGCATTCAACCCCTAACCGACAACAGAACTATGCCGACTACAAAAGCCAAAGCACGCAAAGAGAAATTCACGACTTCATCCGACATCGAACTCGCCAACTGTTTGACGCCCGCCGACGTGCCCGTCAATTACGACGCCGAGTTGGGCGCGCCCGGTGCATTCCCGTTCACGCGAGGCGTTTACGAGACGATGTACCGGGGCCGCTTGTGGACGATGCGCCAGTACGCGGGCTTTGCCACGGCGGAGGAATCGAACCGCCGCTACAAATACCTGCTCGAACAGGGCACGACGGGGTTGTCGGTGGCCTTCGATCTGCCGACGCAGATTGGCTACGACAGCGATCACGCGCTGGCCGGGGGCGAAGTCGGGCGCGTGGGGGTGCCGATTGATTCGCTGGCCGATATGGAGACGCTGTTTGACGGCATTCCACTCGACCGGGTTTCGACTTCGATGACGATCAATGCGACGGCGGCGATTTTGCTGGCGCTGTATATCGCGGTCGGCAGAAAACAAGGCGTGGCGACAGACAAGCTGAACGGCACAATTCAGAATGACATTTTGAAAGAGTACATCGCGCGCGGGACTTACATCTATCCGCCGCGCGCGTCGTTGCGCATCATCACCGACATCTTTGCGTATTGCGCCAAAGAGGTGCCGAACTGGAACACGATTTCGATCAGCGGGTACCACATCCGCGAAGCCGGTTCGACGGCGGTGCAAGAGGTCGCCTTCACGCTGGCTGACGGCATCGCGTATGTGCAGGCGGCCTTGGACGCGGGGCTGGCCGTGGATGAATTCGCGCCGCGCCTGGCCTTCTTTTTCAACGCGCACAACAACTTTCTGGAAGAAGTGGCGAAATACCGCGCGGCGCGGCGGTTGTGGGCGCGCACAATGCGCGAGCGGTTCGGCGCAAAAGACGCCAAGTCCCTGATGCTGCGCTTTCACACGCAAACGGCCGGCTCGACGCTGACGGCGCAACAGCCCGAAGTCAACGTCATCCGCACGACCATACAGGCGCTGGCCGCCGTGTTGGGCGGCACACAATCGCTGCACACGAACGGGATGGACGAGGCGTTGAGCCTGCCGACCGAAGACGCCGCGCGCATCGCGTTGCGCACGCAACAGGTGCTTGCTTATGAATCCGGCGTGGCCAACACCGCCGACCCGCTGGCCGGTTCGTATGTGATCGAGCATCTGACCAACGAGATCGAAGCGCGCGCGGCTGCTTACATCGCCAAGCTTGATGAATTGGGCGGCATGCTGGCCGCGATTGAGATGGGCTATGTGCAACGCGAGATCGAGCGCGCGGCCTATGACTATCAAAAAGCCGTCGAGGCCCAGCAAGAGGTCGTCGTCGGCGTGAATCGTTTTCAGATTAAAGAAGAGACCTCAATCCCGACAATGAAAATTGATCCGGCGTATGAAGCCGCGCAAGTCGGACGCTTGCGCAAGGTACGCGCGGAACGCAATGCGGGCGCGGCTTTGGCGGCGTTGGGCGAAGTCGAAGCGGCGGCGCGTTCAGGCGCGAACCTGATGCCGCGCATCATCGCGGCAGTCGAGGCCTATGCGACGCTGGGCGAGATTGCAGATCGGATGCGGGCGGTGTTTGGCGAATATACGGAAGCGGGTTATTGATGACACTGTGGTTGCGTGACGTTGAGATTGCTCCGCCGACCTTTGCCAACTTGGCGGAGGCGTTGGAGTACGGCCAGCGTTTTCAGCAGCCGCAGCGTTTCATCGCAGCTTTCGTGCGTGGCTTGCAAGGCCAGGTCAATTGGTCTGCGCCAGTGCGGTTTGACCGCTGGCTGGCGGCATCTGGCAGCGCGGTGTTGACGGACGGCGCAGCGGCTATCAAGATTGGCGAAAAGGGTTTGGTGCGCGACTCTGAATTGTTCAAGACGCTGGTGCACGAGGAAATACATCTACGTTTGATTCGCAAAGCGCGTCGAGGACGGCCGCGCGCGCTCGATTTGGTGACAAACCCTGATGCGCTGGTTGAAGAAGATTATGCGGAGCGCGTGGCCGTCAGGTATTTACGGTGCTATGAACGGCGCTATACGCGGCTGAAACATTGAAGGAGGTTGCTTATGCACGAACTGACTTTTACGGCCTACTCTGAGAGTTTGGGCAAAATACTCGAACAACTCAACGCTTCGCCAGAGGCGCAAGCATCGCCGCAACTGGCCGAACAGGTGCACAACGCACGGGGCTTTCATCAGCATTTGGCTGCTGAGTTTCAAGGCTTACTGCGAGAACAACAAATGCTGCGTGAACAAATTTCCGCGCTCACGCGCGAGCCTGGCGAACACGTTTGCGCCCCGGCAGGGCAACCGCGTTTTGACAAATACCAACGCCTGCGCGAGACCGGCATCAGCGCGCCCAAAGTTTACCTGACGGCAAAACACGATGGACTTGACGATCTCAGTGCGCTGAGGGCATTGCGGCAAGTGTTCCAACTCTCTTTGCGCGAGGCCGAAGAAGCGGCAGCTCAGGCTGAAGCCATACTGCAACCGGTCTGAGCGCTACGCGAGGCCGCCGTTGAGCCAAATCGCCTCCACCCAATCTTCCGCGCGCTAACGCTGATCTGACCACCCTTAACTGGTCGAAGCCTCAACGCAAAACCTCACGCCGCTCTTCCTCGCTCAACTCATAAAGTTCGCAAATCAACTCATCCAACGCATCGTATTCCGCCAATTGGCCGCGCAGGAAATACTTGCGCGGCAGTTCGAGTTTGAGCAGCTTGCGCACTTGTTTTTCGATTTGCGGGATCAGGCGCTGGCCGGCGCGCGGCAAGGGCAAACTGCCAATCTGCGCGGCGTCAAACGGGACGGCGCGCGCCGCCTGCTGATAGGTGATGAAGTAGAAAAACCAGCGCGCCAGCGAACTGTTGAGCACGCCGCAGAGCAGTTCCAAACTATACGGGCAATCCTGCGCGGGGAAGAGTTGTTGCACAGTGTCGAGCGCGACTGAGCCGCTGCGGTCGAGCGCGCACAGCAGCACCAGCATCTCGTGCGGTTTTTTCAGATGCGCCAGCGTATGCGGGCAAACCAGTTTGGGTTGGCGCAACTCTTCGAGCACGCGTTGAAGGTAGGCGGGCGGTTCCTGGCGCGGCAAGGCGTCGGTGATGCGGAACTGGCGCAGGTTGGCGCCTTTGATGACGGGGACGGCGGCAGAGGCGCGCCCGGCGGGTTTGGTGCGGCGTTGCCAGCGTTGTCCGCGTTTGACGGTGACGAATTCGCCCAGCGTATGCAACCGCGCCAGCCGCTCGTGCAATTCGCGGGCGGTGGCGTTCAATGCAACCTTAGGCACGGGGGCAACGCTTTCCAGCTTGACCATCTCGTCGCCGCTGAGCGCATAGTTGTCTTCACTGCGCGCCGCAGCGCCAGTCTCTGCCTGCGCGTCATTGCGCGCTTCCCTATGCGTCACAATAAACGGCGTATTGAACAACGCGGGTTCGTGCGCGGCGTCGCCCGTTAATTCATCGCGGTCATGCTCGCGGCGGTACAGCAACACTTCCTGTTCGAGTTGGGCTTCTTGATAAGCCTCACTCACATCCGCCGCGCTCAGCAGTTGGTAATTCAACCGCAACAACGCGCGCGTGGCCGCCCAGCCTTCCGAATCGGTCAATGACTCCGGCACGATCTGACAGGTGATGACGCCCGCCGCGCCGATCAGGCGCGGCAGATCGAAGAAAGCCGCGGCCATATTTTTTGAGCGTTTGACTTGCGGGAACAGCGCGCAGATTTGCGCCCACACGTCTTTTTCAGCTTCGTCTTTCGCCAGGAAAGGCCGAATGGGTGGATCGCCGAGCAGGATGTCGAAGCCACCCCGTTGCTGAAAGATGCTGGGAAAAGCGTGCCGCCATTTGAACGCGCCGGTTTCGCCATCGTCATACGCGCGGCACCCGAGCAGGCTGTCACCGCACACCAGATGTTGGAACAGGGCCGGCGTGTTGGCGGCTTCGCGGATGGTCACCGCGAGCGCGGCATCGGGCACGCTTTGTTCGCACGCCACCAGCGCCAGCCAAAGCCGTTGGCGGCACAACGCGATGGCTGGCGGTCGCACATCGACGCCATACAAACAATCGCTGAGCAGTTTGCGTTTGAGCCGGAATTCGTAATTGTGCTGCCCGATCAGGCTGCGCCCATAAAGCAGCAGATCGAGTTTCGCCAGCGCGGCGGCCATTTCTTCGAGCATGCCCGCCAACAAAGTGCCCGTGCCCGCCGCCGGATCGCACACACGGCAGGCCAGCAAGGCGCGCGACATGCGTTGCGCCGCGGCGCGCAAGATGCGTTCACCCAATTCGGCAACATGCTCATCAGTCATATGCTCGGCGGGCGGCAGGTTGAAAAAGAACAGCAATTGTGCGCGCAAAGCAGCGGACGACAGATGGGTGAACTCGGCCAGCTTGCCGGTCAGGTATTGCAACAGCGCTTCGCGGCACAGCCAGCGCAGCACACGGCGCGGCGTCTGAAACGAAGCGCGCATGCGGCGCTGCGGCGCCGCCGATTGCGCCTGCGGCAACGGCCGTTCGAGCAAGGCGTTGGCGCTGACAAGGCCGAGCCATTCGGGATCAAGCAGCTTACCGGCATCCTTTTCAGTTGCTTCGTGAATGGTGAAACGGAACGGGCCGAAGAGCGTATCGCAAATGATTTTGCAGACCCGATTGGGCAAGGCGTTGAGCGCAGTCTGAGCAGCCGGGCTATACAACAAACTGGTCTTGGCCAGCACACGCAAGCGTGGGGCGATGACTTCGTTAAAAAAGCTGGCTGCTTCAGCGTCGGCTTGCCAGTGCAACTGGCACTGCTGCCGCATGAAATCGGGTTCGCCCAGCCAGCCTTTGACTTCCAGAAAGCGCAGCAAGAGAAATTGTTCGAGCAAGATTTGCGCGGTGCTTTCAGCGAATTCGACGGCTGGTTCGTCAATGCTTTCGTCAGGGCTGCCGAGGGCGGCGGCGACTTGTCTGGCGACGGCGGCAAAGGCGGGCGGGAAATCGCGTGACTGTAATTGTGGCTGCAATTCCAACCGCAACGGCGCGCCGTTATGCGGTTCAGCCGCAGCTACCGCCAGGACGCCATGCGCAGGGGGTGTAACCTGATTGCCGCTGCCTGGTAAAGGGACGTTTGACGGGGCCACAACCAGCATACTTGCTGAAAATGTTTTACGGTTTATGAATGATTGACGCATCGGCGCGTGCTCAGTTCGGGTAGATACATTGACACCAGAATGTGAGCAAGCCGCCGCAAAATTACGTGCAACGCTACGAAGTGAGACATCCAGGCTAACTGACCATCAACCATTTCACCCGGCCAAACACCGAGCCAGCACTTCGTCACATTGTTGAGCGGAATTGAGTGGGGGAAAACCTGTTGGGAGAGTCGCGCTCGTGAACTGTTATCGCGGCTGCTTTGATACCACAAGCGGCGGAAAAGCTAAAGCCGGAGTTCAGGCAAGTTTGAAAATCAGGTAGTGGCGCAAGCGGGCGAGAAAAGCATGGAGTTCAAGCTTTAGCTTGTGCGCCCCGCCTGCGGCGGGGCGGCAGCCTAAAGGCTGAACTCCATGCAGTTGTCATTGCGCGCTCATTCAGCCTATTGCACCACTACCGAAAATCATTTGCAGCAGCGCCCAGGGATCAGCGTTTTTCCGCGTTGCTCTGCGGCGAGAACTCTCAGCCGCAGTCTTGTCCCTGCGCTGTGCCTACAGCTATGATGCCGCCGCCGTATTCCATCACCGAATCTGAAAGAACATCTGTCAGCAAAAAGGAGAAAGCTTATGTTGCGTACCCCGTCCGCATTACGTTGTCTGGCCGCGCTTGGCGTTGTGACGCTGGGCCTGGCCTTGCTCGCCATCAGTTCGCCCCTGGCCCATCAACTCAATGTCTTGGCCCAGGCGCAAGACGAAAAGAAAGACGAGAAGAAAGACGAAGGCTTGCCGCTGAAACCGGCCGGCAAGGTCAGCTTCACCACCGACGAAGGCACCTGGATGTCGCTGGATGTTGCGCCCGACGGGCAAACCATCGTCTTCGACCTGGCGGGCGACGTTTATACGCTGCCCATCAACGGCGGTGAAGCCAAACGCATTGTCGGCGGCGATCTGGCCTTTGAATCGCAACCGAAGTTTTCACCCGACGGCAAGCTGATCGTGTTCATCAGCGACCGCAGCGGGGGCGAGAATCTTTACGTCTGCAAACCCGACGGCAGCGACATCAAACCCATCACCAAAGGGCGCGGCAACGACATCACGTCGTATCTATCGCCGGCCTGGACGCCCGATGGCAATTACATCATGGCCTCGCGTTCGGATCGCGGCATCGGCATTTATCACCCGTACATGTGGCACAAAGACGGCGGCACCGGCGTCAGCATCGGCCCGCCTCCTCCACCGCCGCCAGCGCAGGGTCAGCCCGGCCCGCCGCCCGCGCCGCAACTCAACAAAATGGGCGTCGCCGCTTCACCGGATGGCAAATACATTTACTGGGCGCAACGCACGGGCGCGTTCAATTACAACGCGCAATTCCCGATCTGGCAGATATACCGTTTTGACCGCGAGACCAGCGAGACCTTGCGGCTGACCAACGCGCAAGGCAGCGCGATGCGCCCGGTGTTGTCGCCCGACGGTAAGCAGTTGGTTTATGCCACGCGCTATCAATTGCAGACGGCGCTGCGCGTGCGCGATCTCGAAACCAACGAAGAGCGTTGGCTCAGCAGCCACGTCACGCGCGACGATCAGGAATCGCGGGCCACGCGCGACACCTTCCCCGGCTACGCTTTTACGCCCGACGGCAAGGCGCTGATCGTCACCATTGACGGCAAGTTCAAACGCGTGGATTTCGCCAGCGGCGCGGCCACGACGCTCCCCTTCAGCGCCAAAGTGGACGTGGACATCGCGGCGCGGCTGCATTTCGATTACAAGGTGGATGACGGGCCAACGGTCAAGGCGCGGCTGATTCGTTACCCCGCGCTCTCGCCCGATGGCAAGCGGCTGGCCTTTTCGGCTTTCAACAAGCTTTACGTGATGGACGCGGCGGCGCATGCGAAGCCGCAACGCCTGACTAACCTGAACGCCGGCGAATTCATGCCCGCGTGGTCGCCCGATGGCCGCCACATCGCGTTTGTTACTTGGACGCGCGAGGGCGGGCAGCTTTACCGCGTGTCAACTAGCGGGGGCAACGGCGGCCAGGCCGAGCAACTAACTAAACGCCCGGCCTATTATTCCTATCCGTGTTACTCGCCGGATAACAGCAAGATCGTGTTTAGTTATGGCGCTGTTACCGACCAGCTATTTTCCGACCTGCAAGACCGCCACGATTTTCATTCGCCCGAAGAAGCCGCGCTGCACGGTCACCCGGACGGCGAGATCACGGGCGCGCCTGCAACCGGCATCAACGATCTGCGCTACATTCCAGCGGCGGGCGGCGACGCAGTGCTCATCACCGCCGCCGAGGGCGGGCAACTGCCACATTTCAGCAACGATGCCCAGCGCGTCTATTTCACCTCGCGCCAAGGCCTGTCTTCGGTGCGCTTGGATGGCTTCGACAAACGCGTGCATCTGAAAGTTACGGGTACCGGCACGCCGCCGCAACAGGCCCTCGCCGACGAGATTCGCATTTCACCCGATGGCACGCGGGCTTTTGTCTCGCTGCAAACGCGCCACTATCTCGTCACCATCCCCAAAGCCGGCAAAGAAACCGTCAACGTCAGCATCACCGGCGCGCCCACCTCGACTGTGCCCGTCAAGAAGCTCTCCACCGACGGCGGCGATTACCTAATGTGGACGCCCGACGGCAAAGCGGTCACCTGGTCGTGGGGCACCAAGTTTTTCAAACAAGCACTTGAGGCCGACAAACCGGAAAGCTTTGAAGCCATCGTCGAAGCCGCGCGCGTCAAACCCAAAGGCAAAATCATTCTGACCGGCGCGCGCATCATCACGATGAAAGGTGACGAAGTGCTGGAACGCGGCGATATCACCATCGCCGACAACCGCATCGTCGAAATCAAAGCCAGCGCGCCGTTAGTTACTAACAAGAATGCCAAGCAACGAGCCGCGCCTGCTCCGCCTGCTGACGCCAAGGTAATTGATGTTACCGGCAAAACGATCATTCCCGGCCTGGTGGACATACACGCGCACATGTGGCCGCCGCGCGATGTGCATCAAACACAGGTCTGGCAGTACCTGACTAACTTGGCTTATGGAGTAACAACCACGCGCGATCCGCAAAGCTCCACGACCGATGTGTATGCCTACGCCGATCTGGTCGAGACGGGCGAGATTGCCGGGCCGCGCATCTTCACCACCGGTCCCGGCGTCTTTTCGGGCGACGGCTTGAGCGACAAAGAGGCGGTGCGCAATTACATCAAACGCTACCGCGAGGCCTATCAAACCGACACGTTGAAGGAGTACGTCACCGGCGACCGCCTGGTGCGTCAATGGGTCGCGCTGGCCTGTCAGGAATTCAAGATCACGCCGACTACCGAAGGCGCGTTGGATATGAAGCTCGATCTGACGCAAATGATGGATGGATTTTCTGGCAACGAACATTCGCTCCCGATTCAGCCGCTCTACAAAGACATGGCTGAATTCGTCGCGCAAACCAAGACGTTTTATACGCCGACGATCCTGGTGGCCTACGGCGCGCCCTGGACTGAGAATTACTTCTTCCAAAACACCGACGTGGTGAATAACAAAAAACTGGCGCGCTTTATGCCGACGGAGTTACTCAACAGCATGTTGCGGCGGCGCGGCCAATGGTTCCACCCCGACGAATACGGCCACAAAGGCATCGCCGCAGGCGCGGCCAAAATCGTGCGCGCGGGCGGGCGCGTCTGCTTAGGCGGCCACGGACAGATGCAAGGCATCGGCTGTCATTGGGAACTGTGGGCGCTGCAATCCGGCGGCATGACGACGCTGGAAGCCTTGAAGGTGGCGACGATCTTTGGCGCGGAGGCGATTGGGCTGAGCCGCGACGTTGGGTCATTGGAAGCGGGCAAGCTGGCCGATTTGATCGTGCTGGATCAAAACCCGCTGACCGACATTCGCAACACCAACACGATTCGCTATGTGATGAAGAACGGCGAGCTTTATCACGGCGACACGCTGGATCAGGAATGGCCGGTGCAGAAGAAGTTGGAGAAGCAGTATTGGTGGGAGCGGGGGCCGAAGTAGGCACGCGTGACTTGGGCGCGGCAAACGATGGGGAGTAAAAGCTATCGGTTGCCGCGCCTGGCTTGTCTTTCTAATTGCTCCCTTTTCAGCCCCGGCGTATGCTTGTTTCGGCAGTCGGCAAGGTCAATTTTCAGATACGAGGTAAAGAGATGAGTTTGATGGTTATGCTTCCCAACGAGCTTGGAGTAAAAGTCCTGGAAGCCGCCACCCTGCAAGGGTTGGGCACGGAGGAATATGTGATTTCGGCAGTGGAACGGGCGCTGAAAAAGCCTTCGCTGGACGAAATCCTCGCGCCCGCGCGCAAGCAATTTGCTGAGAGCGGGATGACCGAGGACGAACTCACCGCTCTGGTCAAAGAAGAACGTCGTGCGATGTGGCGTGAGCGACGCGGTGAGCAAGCACCATGACTCCACAACCGCCACGCGTCGTCTTTGATTGCAACATCTTTGTGCAGATGGTGCTCAATCCCAACGGTGCCGCCGGAGCTTGCCGGAAGCTGGTTGAGAGCGGCGCCGTGACGCTCTTCGTGTCCGAAGCAATTCTCGCCGAGGTTGCCGATGTTTTGAGTCGTCCGCGCTTCAGGAAACTCGTGCCCGATTTAACTTGTGAAGGAATCGCAACGTTTGTCGAAGAGATCGCAGAGATGGCTATTCCGATTGCCAATGTGCCTGAAGAATTTCGTTACGAGCGCGATCCTGATGATGAGCCTTACATCAACCTGGCCTTGGTATGCGACGCCAGATATGTCGTGAGCCTCGATAAAGACCTGCTCGACCTGATGAAGCCAAGCTACGCCGCCGGCCAAGAGTTTCAACGGCGCTATCCGATGCTCAAGGTCGTTCCGCCCTTGCAACTACTCGTGGAAATTCGGAGCACACAACTTCAATAGGCAAAGATGATCGCAACAGCAAAACCCAAAGCGGCCTTCGACGCGCGCCACTACGGCGAATTGCTGGCGCGCGTGGCTCCGGTTGTTATTCGCACGGAGAAGGAGTACGACCGTGTTGCCAAGGCGCTGGATGCTTTGGTGGATAAGGGCGACGACATTACGCCCGAAGAAGACCAACTGCTCGACTTATTGACGCTGTTGATCGAGCAATACGACAACGAGCATTACAACTTCCCCGACTCACTGCCGCACGAAATGCTGCAACACATCCTGGAAGCACGCGACCTGCAACAAAAAGACGTCGTGCATCTCTTCGGCAATTCCAGTGGCCGCGCCTCCGAAGCCATCAACGGCGTCCGTCCCATCAGCAAAAGCCAGGCGAAGGCGCTGGCACAATTTTTTAAGGTCTCGGCGGAGCTATTCATCTGAACCTGCAAGCAGTTCCGCCGTTACAATCACACTTCATCCAGCATCCCGCCAGATAGCGCCAGATAGCGCGTTTTCAAGATGTCGACGTGATACAACTCGTGCCCGGCGATGATGTGCGCCAGCGCGCGCGCGGTAATCTCTTTCGCGCTGGCCGTGCCGCGCCGCTGCCATTCTGCGGCGCTGAAATGCTGGCAGAGGTGCACGGTGGCCTGGCGCACGGCGGCGAATTCATCCGCCAGACTCGCCAGCGTGCGCGCGTTGAAATCCGTGCCCGCCACGTAATCGTCCTGCTCGAAACCGGGCAGCGGCGTCTGGTCGTTGCGCCCCACGCAGAGCGTGCGATAGCTGAAGATGCGCTCGGTATCAATCACATGCCCCAGCAACTGCTTGATCGTCCACTTGCCCGGCGCGTAAGCGTGACTGCCCTGCTCTTCCGGCAGCGTGCGCAACAGCGTCAGCGTCTGTGCGCCTTGCGTGCGCAACGTCGCGGCGATGTCGCCGTCGGGCACCAATTCAACGTATTTGCCGTAATACGGCGCGTATTCGTTTGCTTCAGGTTTCATTGTGTTGCTCCTTGTTTTGCGGGACAGTACCGCGCGCAATGCTCGAAGCTGGTCCGCGTGCCCGTGCGCGTGCGCGGCGTAAATCCGCAGCCAGTCCTCGCACGAATAGGCGCCGACCTCGCTGTGGGTGCCCGCGCGCCGCCAATCGCCCTCAGTCATGTGTTCCAGCAATTGCACGGTCGTCGCGCGCGCGCCGCGCAAGGCTTCCAACGCGGGCGCTAGGTCGCGTGTGTTGTAATGCAAGCGCGTGGCATACAAATCCTGATCGTAGCCCGTGATCGCGGGCGCTTCTTCGACCAGCAGGCGGCGCAAGCGCAACGCGCTGGTCATCTCGCTGTCGGCCAGATGCTGCACGATCTCCGCCGCGCTCCATTTGCCGGGCAAGGGATGCGCGGTCAATTGCGCCGGTGTCAATCCAGCCAATGCGCCAACGACTTCGTCATAGCCCGCCGCGTAGCAGGCGATCAAAGCATTTCTTTCTTCAGTAGTCATCGTTTGTGTTTAGCCTCCTTCAAGTTGCTCTTGATTGACCGCGATCACGGCGGCTTTGCGGCGCGGACGGCGCACCAATCCACCGCCGCAATAATGAACGCTTCGGCGCGCAAGCCCAAAAAGCTTGCGCAGCGCTCGCATTTCGTTTTCATCTCTAAAGCCATGCGCAACTCTTGTAATCACTGAATCCGGCGGCGCTTTTGTCGCCGTAAGTGCGCAGCTTGCCGAGCTGGAGCGAAAGCAATTTCATAAACCGTCGAACCTGGCCGTTGCGAGCCAGGCTGTTCGCGTGACACTTATGAGGAACGAGTGAAATCCATAATCCAGTTGGTCTCCCAACTTTTGCCGCCGTCCGGAGAGAACGCCTGTTCCCAACGGGGCGCCTCCGCGTTTGAAGCGTTCCATAGAAACCTTACGCGAACGGGCTGTCCGGCGAGGGTGTCTTCCGCATAGAAAGTCCCGATGCCTGCTTTGAATGCTCCGACCACGGGAACATCCAGCTTGCCAGGGCTTCTACTGTCAAGCCACCAGATTGACCAGGTCTGTAGGTCGGCGTCGTAGGAGCGCAGCGTAACGGCGCGATAGGTTCCAGCGGGCAGCTCAAGCACGTTGTCATCCATGTTCCCGAAGCCGCCCAAAATCTTTTGTGCGACACAGCTTCCTGGGAAGGTCGTCCATTCGATACACCCCGTCAGCCGCTCGTTTAACCGCCGGTGTGTGACGTTCCAACTTCCGATGTAGAAGTCGAAATCGGTTGGGATCATCGGGTTGTCTTGTTTTGTCATTGGAGTGCCTCAGGCGGAATAGAAAATTCGTTTTTAAGACCTACCGTAACTCGCCACGTGCGCAGGCACGGGCGTGCCGGGCGCGAGTTGCGGGTCGGCCAGGGGCGTGCCCGTCACCATCTGCAACGGCAAGACGCCCGCCCATACGGGCAGCGCCAAATCTGCTTCATCATCCACCGGCGGGCCGCGGCGGATTTTGGCCGACGCCTCGGCTAACGGCAACACCAGCACCGTCGTGCCCTTCAACTCCTGTTCGCTCGGCGCGCGCACTGCGGCCCAACGGCCGGGGATGACGTGTTCGGTGAAGGCCGCAAGCGCGGTCAGCTTTTCCGCCGCGTCCTCGACCAACTGCGCCGTGCCGAAGATGACGACCGAACGGTAGTTGATCGAATGATGAAAGGCCGAGCGCGCCAGCACCAAGCCATCCACCAGCGTCACCGTCACGCACACCGAAATGCCTGCGCTCAAGTTGCGCAGCATACGGCTGGCCGCCGAACCGTGAATGAAAAGCTGATCGCCGCTGCGTCCGTAACTGGTCGGGATCACGAAGGGCTGGCCGTCAACCACAAAGCCGACATGACAGATGAAGGCTTCGTCGAGAATGCCGTAAACGGTGGCACGGTCAAACACGCCGCGTTGCGGCAGCCGTTTGAGCGTGGTGTGGGTTGTCGGTTGAAAATTGTTTTCCATAATCACTCAATGGTCTCAGCATTCGGGGCGCCGTGTCAG
>JANOWX010000309.1:0-2918 GCA_031418175.1 Acidobacteriota bacterium
GCATTTTGATTGCCTGGTTGTTTCAGGCGGCCCAGCCGACGAGTGGTTCGCGTAGGACGAGTACGCCACCTACAACAATAATGCCAATAATCGCGACAACCAGCGCATTCAGGCCGCGCAGTCGCACAGCAATGGCGACCAGACTAAGCAACGCATTGAATTGAAGGCGATCAGACATAACTGAAACTCTCAGCGAATTGGGTTAGTACGAATGCTCGAAAAAAGCAGGCGCATTATAGTCAGCACGCTAGATTCAGTCTAGGGAATAATCTCTGCCGAATGATAAAAATCTGTTATGCCCGGCCAGAGACAACAAAGACAAGCATTTCACCTGTCATGCGCTTGGCTTATTTGGCGGCCGCGACCTTTTGGCGAATGAGCGCGCCCATTTCGCTCGTCTTGATCTGCCGCGCCTGACTCTTCAAATCCGGCGTGCCGTAACCTGCGGCCAGTGTGTCGCTGATAGCTTGTTCGATGGCCGCCGCCGCCGCTTCGAGTTTGAAACTATGGCGCAACATCATTGCGACCGAGGCAATCATGCCCAACGGATTGGCGATGCCTTTACCCGCGATGTCGGGCGCGCTGCCGTGCACCGGTTCATACAGCCCCACAGGGCCGCCGATACTGGCCGATGGCAGCATGCCGAGTGAGCCGGTCAGCACTGCCGCCTCATCGCTCAGAATGTCGCCGAACAAGTTCTCGGTCACGATCACGTCGTAAGCCGTCGGGCGCATCACCAGCGCCATCGCGCACGAATCAACGTAGCCGTGTTCGAGCGTGACATCGGGATAGTCCTGCGCCACACGGATGACGACCTTGCGCCAGAGTTGCGAGCTTTCCAGCACGTTGGCCTTGTCAATCGAATGCAGCTTCTGCTTGCGCCCGCGCGCCAGTTCAAAGGCCACGCGCGCGATGCGTTCGACCTCTGGCGCGGTGTAGGCCATCGTGTTCCAGCCGCGTTCGTCATCCACGCCGCGCGGCTCGCCGAAGTATGCGCCGCCCAGCAATTCGCGCACGATAATCATGTCTGTGCCGCGCACGATTTCAGGCTTCAGCGGCGAAGCGTCAATCAACGGTTCGTGCAAAACCGCCGGGCGCAGGTTGGCGAACGCGCCCAGGCTCTTGCGCAAGGCCAGCAGCCCGGTTTCCGGTTTCTTACTGGGCGGATTGTTGTCGTATTGCGGGCCGCCCACCGCGCCCAGCAACACGGCATCGCAGTTCTGGCAGGCGTCTTTCGTCTCTGCCGGATACGGCTCGCCCGTCGCATCAAGCGCCGCGCCGCCGATCAGTTTGGTTTGAAAGGTGAACTCGTGGCCGAACGTAGCGGCAACGGTGTCGAGTACAGCGATGGCCTCGCGCGTAACTTCTACGCCGATGCCATCGCCGGGGAGTACGGTGATGTTAGCTTTCATGAGTTAGCGTTTCTGATTCAGCAGACTGTTTTGGCGGATGCTTTCCAGCCAGTATCAGGACTGCGCGCAAATTAACCAGTTCTTCGCTGTTCAGACACAGCGCCTCAACCGTCGCTCGCCCCGTAGTGGTCAACCCCATGACAATGCGTGCAGCTTCACTCCAGGCAAAATGCCGCGACCACTGTTGCCGCCGGGGATTGAAAAGAGGGACAAGCCGTTTGGTTTTAGGGTCAAGCGCCTGCGTTTTGCTGGCCTTGTGTCCATTGCACGCGGGACAAGACCAAGCCAAATCATCCGCCGTGTCACCTGCTCCGCCGGCGTGCGGCAGCGGATGTTCGCAAGCATACGGGGCGGATGAGTAGGCGTCAGGATGCTGGCAGTATTCACAGCGGCAGCGCGCGCGTTGGCGCACCAGACGGCGCACAGAACGGGGAATCGCCTTACGTTTCATCGTCACCCGCGCGCCAATTAATTTGTCGCTTGACCACATCAACGGACTGCCCACGCATTTGCGCCAGCCGGGTCAAGGCAGCGATGCGCTTGACATCCAACGCCTGCGCTTGTTTGGCAAGCTGTTGATATTCTTCCAACTCGGCGGCCGTCAGCGTCGCTCGTTCGCTTTTCCGAATCAAATTCTTCAACCGCCGCGCTTCCCGTAGCGGCAGGGTGGTTTGCGTTTGTGCGATCAATTCCGCTTCGGTGGTTGCGCGCTTGGCGTTCGTTCGCGTTTGCGCGCCATTGTGCCGCTGCGGTTGGTTATCGAGCGATTGTTTGAGCTTAAGCTGCTGGGCGGGCGACAATTGCTGGATGGCGACAAGTAACTGTTCGAAACTTAGTTGTACTTGCATAGTAGACATCGGAAGGTTCCTTTCCTCGCCCATCCTATTCGCCGCATATCAGGCTTTCAAGTCTCGCCCAATTCCTGAGTGTTAGGCCGCCTGCGCAGCCTTCTTTTGGATTTGCGGCAACAGCCCGCCGTCTTCGATCAACTCCCGCGCGAACTCGCTGATCGGCACGAAGGTCTTTTCGGTCCCGCGCGTCAGGTTGCGCAAGCGCCCTGCCAGCAGATCAAGTTCGACTTCGTCGCCCGTCTGTGTGCCGTCGCAAACGCCCGCGCACTCAATCGCCAGAAAGCCGTTGTTAATCGCGTTGCGGAAGAAGATGCGCGCGAAGCTGTTCGCCACGACGACCTTGACGCCCGCGCCGCGCAGCGCCCAGACCGCGTGTTCGCGCGAAGAGCCGCAGCCGAAATCGTCGCCCGCGATGACGAAATCGCCGGCTTTGACGCGCTTGACGAATTCCGGGTCAATGTCTTCCATCGCCGATTTCGCCAGCACGGCTTCCTGATGCTCGTTCAGGTAACGCGCCGGAATGATCTCGTCAGTGTTGATGTGCGCGCGTTCGTACACGTGCGCGAAACCTTTCAGGTTGGTTGGTAATTCAGCCATAGCTACTCTCTCTGTATGAAAAATGTTGAATGCCGTCGTTAGGCTCCCGCTGCTTTAA
>JANOWX010000310.1:0-11140 GCA_031418175.1 Acidobacteriota bacterium
TGGTTCATAGTTGCTGGGCCTGTGTAAGTAGCCCGACCGTGAGGATGGGCTTGGCTTATGAAGCAAGCCCTTCCTCACGGTCGGGCTACTGACACATCGTTCGTTGTTGTTGGATTGCTTGTGATACGAAAAAAACGCGCGCCATTCTCGCCGAAGCCCGCTGCTTTGACAACGTGCCGTTGACAGAGTTGCCAGCCTGCTCTAGCTTGGCCGCGTAATCCGCTGAGCAGTCAACTTTCACATCTCGACACAAGACATAATGTTCAAAGACAAACGGCTGATCCCGATCTTTATCGTCGTCTTTATTGATCTGTTGGGTTTTAGTTTGATCCTGCCGCTGCTGCCCTATTACGCCAGCACCTTCGGCGCTTCGCCCCAAACCATCGGCTATCTGGTCGCCTCTTATTCGCTCTGCCAATTCCTGGCCGCGCCCTTTCTGGGCGCTTGGAGCGACCGTTATGGCCGCCGCCCTTTGCTGCTTTACAGCCAACTCGGCACGTTGCTGGGCTTCATCCTGCTGGCAATGGCCCCGAGTTTGCCGAATGCCTTGCTGTGGCTGTTTGTTTCAAGAGTTATTGATGGCATCTCAGGCGGCAACCTGACGATAGCGCAGGCTTACATCACCGACATCTCGGCGCCGCAGGATCGCGCGCGTAATTTCGGAATGATAATCGGCGTGTCGTTTGGCTTGGGCTTTTTGCTGGGCCCGTCGTTCGGCGGCTTTCTCTCGCGTTGGGGCTATAGCGTCCCGGCGTTGGCGGCGGCGCTCTTGGCGCTGTCCAGCATCCTGGCGACCTATTTCCTGTTACCAGAAACCCAGCACCAACGCGATGAACAACGCGCCACAGGCGTGAAAGCCTACACACGCGTGGTTGAATACTTGCGACTCAGCGAGGTGCAGCGCCTATTGTGGGTCTTCTTATTCAACGCGCTACCTTTCTCGCTTTACGTCACGATGTTCGCGCTCTTCGCCAAGACCCAACTCAATTTCACGGCGGAGCAGACGGGCTACTATCTGGGCTTTGTCGGTTTGCTGGGCATCATCTGGCAAGGCGGCGCGGTCGGGCCGGTGGCGGCGCGTTGCGGGGATCACAAAACCTTGCTCATCGGTCTGGCCTTGAGCGCTTGCGGGTTATTCATCGTCGCGTTTGTAGACGTTTGGTGGAAGCTGGGGTTTGTGGCTCTCTTCTTTTCGTTAGGCCACGGTTTGGCGCGCCCCGCGCTGACCAGTTTGATCACGCAAGCGGCGCCGCCCAACCGGCGCGGCGGCGTGCTGGGCGCGACCACTTCTTTGGAAAGCTTTTCGCGTATCGTCGCGCCCATCCTGGGCGGCTGGATCATAGCCGTTCATCCGACCTGGCTGGGCTGGCTGGGCGGCCTGTTGTATACGCTTGCCACGGCCATCGCTTTTACCGTGACGATGCCGCCGAGTGAATAACAGAGGCGTGTAACCACGCAAGACAACCGCGCGTCTTTGTCGTTAACCAAGCAGTACAACCTTATGACCCAACCCGGAAGGGTGGCAACAGCCCTTCGCAGGAGCTAACGATGAAAAGAGCATTCTTCTTTGGACTGACCCTATGCCTGATCGCTGCAACCTTCTTCTTCTCCACGCAGGCACAAGTGCAGGAAGTGCGCGAAAATACAGGCGCTGCAGCGGCCTGGCGCGCCCTGCTGCGTTTGCGCACGACCGCCACCGTGTTGCACACCACCGCGCATCCTGATGATGAAGACGGCGCCATGCTCACCTGGCTCACGCGCAACCAGGGCGTGCGCACGGGCTTACTCACGCTTAATCGCGGCGAAGGCGGCGCGAATCTGGTGGGGCCGGAGCTTTACGACGCGCTCGGCATCGTGCGCACCGAAGAGTTGTTGGCCGCCGGGCGCTATTACGGCGTAGATCAAATGTTCACGCGCGTGACGGACTTCGGCTTTTCAAAACGCATGGACGAGACGATTGAGCATTGGGGGCGCGAGGTCGTGTTGAAAGACGTGGTGCGCGCCGTGCGGCTCTATCGGCCCGATGTACTGATCTCACGCTTTCACGGCAAACCGCGCGACGGCCACGGCAATCACCAAACCGCCGGGTTGATGAGCGCCGAAGCTTTCAAAGCCGCCGCCGACCCGAACATGTTCCCCGAGCATTTCAAAGAAGGCTTGCGCCCCTGGCAGATCAAGAAACTTTATCGCAGCGCGGGCGGTGCCGGTGGCGGTGGACGTGGCGGCGGCGAACCCACGCCAGTCAATGTCAAGGTGGATACCGGCACTTATGATCCGTTGCTGGGCCGCTCCTACGTGCAAATCTCGCGTTACGGCTTGGGCTTTCAACGTTCGCAAACCGGTGGCGGCGGGCTGGCCGCGCCCGGTTCATCCATCTCTTCGTGGTCGCTGGAAGAGAGCCTGGTCGGCAAACGCGAAACCGAAGCCGGCATTTTTGATGGCTTGGATACGACCATTCCCAGCCTGGCGAAACTCGCCGGTTCAACCAACCTCAGCGCCGAACTCGCAGCCATCAACAACAGCGTCGAGGCAGCCATCAAAAAATTCGACGCGCGCCAGCCCTGGCTGACGGCCAACGATTTGGCGGCGGGCAAGAGCGCCACCACGGCCCTGATTCAGAAAGTCAAAGCCGCGTCCAGCCAAGGCGGCGATAAAGAGCATTTGCTCTTCCTGCTCGGCAACAAAGAGGCCGAATTCAACCTTGCGATGAACACGGCGCTGGGTCTGGCAATGGATGTGCTGGTTGATCCCCCGCAGGCCGCTGGCGGCGGCGGCCCGGGCGGTGGTTTCGGTGGGCCGCGCGAAACGTTCAACGTGGCGATTCCCGGACAGCAATTCACGCTGACCGCCTCGGTCGTCAACCGCAGTCAGGTCAATGTCACGCCCGGCGAGTTCAAATTGACCACACTCAAAGATTGGGGCGCGACGGTCAAAAAAAGCGAAGCCAATCCGCTCGGTAACAATCAGCGCGCCTTCACGCAATTTGAAGTCAAAGTGCCCGCCGACGCCGAATACACCCGTCCCTATTGGTCGCGCGCGCACGAGTTGCGCGATCACATTTACCAGATCAACAAATCCGAATACCTGAATCGCCCCTGGGCGCCGCCTGATGTGATTGGCGAATTCAGCTATCAGGTTAATGGTGTCGGCTTCACCATGCGGCGACCGGCGCAAACGACTTTCATTGATCGGCCCTGGGGCGAACAGCGGCGGCTGTTGACCGTCGCGCCCGCCGTCGGCGTCGCGCTCGCACCGCGCGTCGGCGTGGTTTCGATTGCCGCCGCGAACACGACCTTCAACGCCAGCGTCAACCTGCTGAACAACGTCAAAGGCAACGCCATCGGCAAGGTGCGGTTGAAACTGCCCGCAGGCTGGACGGCCACACCCGCCGAAGCGTCCTTCAGTTTTACGCACGAGGGCGAAGTGTCGAACTTCAACTTCAAGGTCGCCGTGCCGCGCGTGGCCGCTGGCGCTGAATACAAAATCCAAGCCGTCGCTGAATACGCGGGCAAGGAATATGTCGAGGGCTATCAGGTCATCGCCCACCGCGACAACGAACCGCGCCACTTGTACCGCCCGGCCACGATGGAAGTGCGCGGCATCGAGGTCAGCATCGCGCCCAACTTGAACGTCGGTTACGTCATGGGCGTCGGCGACGAAGTGCCCACGGCGCTGGCGCAAATCGGCGTCAAGGTGACCATGCTGAATGAAAACGATTTGGCGAATGGCAATCTGGACGGCTTCGACGCCATCCTCATCGGCATTCGCGCGACGGCGGTGCGCGACGATTTGAAAGCTTACAGCAAGCGGCTGCTTGAATACTGCGCGCGCGGCGGCAATCTGGTTTATCAATATCAAACGCAGGAATTCGACGCCGCGCCGTATGGGCCGTACCCATACCGGCTGGGTCGCGCCGAAGAAGTTTCAGAGGAAGATTCCAAAATCACGCTGCTTGCGCCCGCCAATCCGGTCTTCACCTGGCCGAACAAGATCAGCGAAGCGGATTTCAACGGCTGGGTCGAAGAGCGCGGCTCGAAATGGATGAGCACCTGGGATGAAAAGTATCAGCCATTGCTGGAATGCCACGACCGCGAGCAAGCGCCGCAAAAAGGCGGGCTGATGTACGCGCAATACGGCAAGGGGACGTTTGTTTATGCGGCCTATGCTTTCTATCGGCAGTTGCCAGCGGGCGTGCAGGGGGGGTATCGTTTGTTTGCGAACATCGTTAGTTTGAAGAAGCGGACACAATAAGGGTGCTCGTATGCAGACTGATGCCGAGTTGCTTAAACACATCCGGGCGTTGACTGAAGCGGGGCATTACCTGGTCAAAAACCACGCCGCCCAGCATATGTTTGCGGAAGGCTTCAGCGTCAGTGATGCTATTGCGGTGCTCACGGGCAAGCTTCGCATGTTGGAGCGTTACCCGGAACAGGCGCGCTGTTTGGTGCTCGGCTATTATCAGATGAGCGCCACGGTGTGCGCGCCGTTGCATATTGTCGTCGAGCACTCCAGCCTGGATGAGATCGAAATCATCACGGCCTACATCCCGGAAAAGCCAGTGTGGGTGACACCCTGGCAAAGAGCCAGCAAGAAAAGAGGTGGCAGGAAATGAAGAACGGAAAACAAACCCAAGGCAAGAATGGAAGCAATCACAAACCAGCAAGCGCGCCAACGCGAGTGCGAAATAAACCTTGCTCGGACTGTGGCGGGCAGGTAAGCAGCAAAACAGTGACGGAAGAGTTTGAGCGCGAGGGTATCAGAATCAATATTTCCGGCTTTGAGGCCTGGGTTTGCTCAAAATGCGGCGCAACCCTTTTTGAGCCGGCGGTGGCGGACAGACTCGTGCAAGCGGCCAATAGCCTGTTCGAGTTGGCGCGTGCTGGCAACAGCTATCAAGGGGCAGTGTTGGCGCAGGTGGCGTAGTCATAGCACGCGCCGTCAAGCGCGTTGGGTCAGCAAACCAAAATGAAGAACGGAAAGAACAAGATCGCGCCCAAGCAAGTGAAGAAGCTCGACATAAAAACGTTGATGGAAGGCCCTTGCTCGGAATGCGGCGGGCAACTCCGCCGAAAACCCATCACACAGGAGTACGAACGCGATGGCGTTACGGTAAAGGTCTCCGGCTTTCTGGCGATTGTTTGCGCGCGCTGCGGCGATATCTATTTTGAGCCGGGCGCGTCCGACCGGCTAGCCCAAGCCGTCAATGCGCTGTTCACACTGGCCCTCGCTGGCAAACAACACAAAGGCAAAGTGCGCGCAAAAGTCGCCTAGCCTCGACACACCCATTGATCCACCGCCCGGCGCACGACCGGGCCACAAGCTTTGCTGGGATACCAATTTCTGATTGTCATCGCACCCAACGCGCAACTTCCCGCGCGCTGGGCGAATCTTCTCCAACCACTGACTCGGAGGTATCTATGCAAAACAGCAAACGGCTCTTCCTTGCGACTCTCTTGCTCGCGCTAGGCGCAACGTTCGCGTTGGGCCAGGCCATCACAGGCTCCATCGTCGGCAACGTCACCGACGCGGGCGGCGCGGCGGTCGCCCGCGCCAAGATCACCATCACCGAAATCAACACCGGCATCGCGCGCACCGCCTCGACCAACGAAGACGGTGGTTACGTGCTGCCCTATTTGCCGCCAGGCACCTACAAGCTTGAAGTCGAAAAGACCGGCTTCAAGCAATTCGTGCAAAGCGGCGTGCTGCTCGCCACCGGCGAAAAGCTGCGTTTGAACGCCGCGCTTGAAGTTGGCCAAATCAGCGAACGCGTCGAAGTCACGACCGCCGCCTCGTTGTTGCAAACTGAAAGCGCCGAGTTGAACCAATCTTTTGAGGCGAAAAAGATTCAGGAATTGCCGCTGAATGGGCGCAATTTCCAATCGCTGCTGACGCTGGTGCCGGGCGTGCAACCGTCCAATTCGCAAGTCGGCATCTTCGACAACCCGCAGGGCACGCAGTTTCTGCAAGTCAACGGCCAGAACAATTCGGCTAACAACTTCCAGATTGACGGCGTGGACAACAACGAACCGCTGCTGGGCCTGGTGATTCAGATTCCGCCCGCCGAAGCCATTCAACAGTTCAGCGTCTCGACTTCAAATTACGACGCGGAGTTCGGGCGCGCGGTCGGCGCGGTGGTCAACGTGACGACCAAGTCCGGCACCAATCAATTTCACGGCAGCCTGTTTGAATTCCACAACAACAGTGCCTTCAAAGCGCGCAACTATTTCCAACTGGCCGGCAACCGCAACAGTGACGGCAAGCTGAAAGTGCCGAACGCGATCAAAAACCAGTTCGGCGGAACTTTCGGCGGCCCGGTCATCAAGAATCGCACTTTCTTTTTTGGCGATTATCAAGGGCAATACCAGCGGCTCGGGCGTGTGCCAACGATCACGACCTTGCCGACCGAAGCCTTTCGCAACGGCGATTTCAGTTCGTTGACGGCAAGCGGCGCGTTCATTTACGACCCGGGCATTGACATCAACAACCCCGTCGCGCCGACCGCGCGCACACGCTTCGCCGACAACAAGATTCCGCTCAATCGTATCAGCCCGGTCGCACTGAACATTTTGAAATTCCTGCCACTGCCCAACCTGTCCGGCGTGAACAACAACTACCTCGCACCCGCGATTCCCTTCCAGCTCAACACGCATTCGTTCGACGCGCGCGTGGATCACCAATTCAGCGACCGCCTGAATTTCTTTGCGAAGTACAACTACTTCCAATCGCTGATGGCCGATCCGGGCTTGTTCGGCGACGCGGCGGGGCCGACGGCGACCGGCGACGCCAACTCGCTCGCCTCGGGCAAAGGCCGCAATCAGGTCGTCACGCTCAACCTGACGCGGACGTTCAGTTCGACGCTGACCACCGAAGCACGCTTCGGGTTCACCCGCTATTTCATTGACGCGCGCGGCCCCGGCTTCGACCGCGACGTGTCGAAAGAAGTCGGCATCAACGGCTCGAACGAAGCCGGCGCGGCGCACAAGGGCCTGGCGATCATTGCCATCGAAGGCTTCCCGCAAATCGGCATGTCCACGAATATGCCGACGATCAACGCCGACAACATTTTCAACTGGATCAACAACTGGACGAAGGTCTCCGGCAACCACACTTTGAAGTGGGGCGCGGACATTCGCCGTCAACGGCTGGATCGTTTGCAGATTCAAGGCACGTCCAGCTTCGGCCCGCGCGGACGGTTCGCCTTCGCGCCCGGCACGACGCTGTTGCAAGGCGGGGCGACGCAACAGAATACCTTCGCCAACGCCTTCGCCAGCTTCCTGCTCGGCCAGCCCGACGTGATCGGGCGCGCGATCTTTACGACGACGCCGACCAATCGTTCGACCAATTTGTTTTTCTTCGGGCAGGACACCTGGCAATTCAATCGCAAGCTGACGTTCAATCTCGGCCTGCGCTATGAAATCTACACACCAATCACGTCGCGGCTGCCGGCGGGTCAGGGCAATTACGATCCCGAAACCAACAACCTGCTGGTCGCAGGCGTAGGCCAAGTTGGCCTCTCGGCGGGGGTCAAGACCGATTGGAACAACCTGGCGCCGCGCGTGGGCTTTGCCTATCGCTTTGGCGACAAGGATCGCAATGTCTTGCGCGGCGGTTTCGGCATCAGCTATTTCACCGCGCGTTTCGGTTTCACAGGCGGAACGCTTTCGACCAGCTTCCCTGTAATTGCTGACCAGCAAATCGGCGCGGCGGGCGATTTCCGCGCGGCGGGGGCGTTCAACAACATTCCGGCTTTCACGCCCATACCGATCCCCTCGAACGGCATCATCAACCCCGCGCCAAATATCGGGCTGTTCGCTATTCCCTTCGAGAACAACATGCCGACCGTGTTGAGCTACAACCTGACGGCGCAACGCGAAGTCCTGCAAGGCATGAGCATCGAATTGAGTTACGTCGGCAATCGCGGCTACAACCAGCCGTACAACCGGCAACTGATGGTTTCGCAACCGGGCACGGGTCTGGCGGGCGTGCCGCTCAATCAGAAGTTCGGACGCACGGCGACGACGACGCTGCGGGCTTACGGCGTGGATTCGTGGTACAACGCCTTGCAGGCCTCGGTCGAAAAGCGGCTGACGAACAACGTCGCCTTCACGATGGCGTACACCTGGTCGCGTTCGATTGATTTCACCAGCAACAACGGCGCCTTGGGCAATCCGCTCATTCTCGAATTGAACAAGGCCGTGTCCGATTTCGACCGCAAACACGGCTTCACGCTGAGCCACACGGTGGTGTTGCCGTTCGGGCGCGGCCAGAAGTTTTTGAGCAAAGGCGTGGCGGCGACGGTGCTGGGCGGCTGGCAGGCGAACGGCATTTTCCAGGCATTCAGCGGACGCCCGTTCAGCGTGACGATGAGCAATGCGCAACTCAACGGCGGGCCAAGCAACGCGCAACGGCCCGATCAATTGCGCTACCCGTCGGTCAGCGGCGCGGTCGGCCCCGGCACGCAATGGTTTGACGTAACGGCCTTTGCCGCGCCGCCCGCGACACCAGCGCGTTACGGCACGGCGGGGCGCAACACGCTGCGTGGCCCTGAACTGGTCAACTACGACTTCTCGGTCTTCAAGAGCTTTGCGATTACTGAGAACAAACGCATTGAATTCCGCACGGAGTTTTATAACTTGACCAACACGCCGCACTTCAATCAACCGGCGGGCAATTTCAGCACGCCGGCTTCCTTCGGTTCGATCACCGGCACCATCGGCGCGAACGGCGTCGGGGGCGGCGGTGAGCGCGAGGTGCAATTCGCGTTGCGCTTCCTGTTCTAAAACAACGTAGGGGCAAACCTGCGTGTTGCCCCGGTTGGGCCGGACGCATTCGATTCCGTCTTACGCCACCGGGGCAGACACACAGGTCTGCCCCTACGTTTTATCAGCGCAGTATGGACGAATTGCCCCATCTGCCGCATACTTTGCCCGCATTTCCACTCTTCAACCCGCTGGCCCAGCCTATATCCGAGCGCGGTTTGAAGAGCGTCGCACCGAAGTCATACAAACAATCCGCCGCCCGGCAAGCTTGCCCGGCGCTAACTTTGGAGGTTTTTCGATGAAGCACCGACACATTCTCCCCCTTTTCGCGGCACTCGCCCTATTGGCGTCGCTGGTTTCGCTCGCGTCGTCCGCCGTTGGGCAATCGTTCACCGGCGCCATCACCGGCACGGTCAAAAACAGCAACGGCGAAGTTATCGCCGGCGCGCAGATCATCATCACGCACGTACAGACCAACAAACAGGTCACCGTCAGCGCCAATGGCGACGGCTATTACACTTCGCCGCCGCTGGCGGTCGGCGAATACCGCGTCGAGGCCCGCATGAACGGCTTCCGCAGCGCGGTCAACAACAGCCTGACCATCCAGATTCAACAAACGCTGAAGCTGGATTTCAACCTGGAAGTCGGTCAGGTTTCGGAAACCGTCGTGATCACCGCGCAAGCGCCCGTGCTCGAAACGACGACATCGTCCATCGGCAAGGTGGTGGACAACCGGCGCATCCTCGAATTGCCGCTCAACTCGCGCAATGTCTATTCGCTGATCTTCCTGACGCCGGGCGTCGCGGGCAGCGTGGGCAATTCTTACGGCGAACAGAACTACGCCATCAACGGCGCGCGCATCCGCGCGATGGATACGCTGATTGACGGCGTGACGGCTTCGTTCCCGACGGTCAATGGCGGCGCGGGCATCTCGACCTTCCCGTCGGTGGACGCGATTCAGGAATTCAAGGTGCAGGGCGCGAACTATGCGGCGGAGTTCGGACGCGCGCAGGGCAGCATCCTCAACGTCGTCTTCAAATCGGGCACGAACCAGTTTCATGGCAGCGCGTATGAATTCCTGCGCAATTCGGTCTTCGACTCCAACAACTTTTTTGACAACACGCGCGGCACGAAGCTGGGCAGTTTCAAGCGCAGCCAATTCGGCGGCCACGCGACGGGGCCGATTCGCAAGGACAAGACCTTTTTCATGGGTTCGTATGAAGGCTTGCGCTCGCGCAGTTCTGCCACGCGCGTTTTCAGCGTGCCGACGCTGCTCGAACGGCAAGGCGATTTTTCGCAGACGCGCAACCCGGCGGGCGCGCTCGTGCGCATCTTCAATCCACTGAGTACGCGCGCCAATCCCAACTTCAATCCGGCCCAAGCCGTCTCGGCGACCAACTTCCGCTTCATTCGCGACGAGTTCGCCGGCGGCAAAATTCCTACCGCCCTGTTCGATCCCGTGGCGCTCAACACGCTGAAATACTTCCCGTTGCCCAATCAGGCGGGCGCGGCCAACACCAACGCCAACAACTACGCGGCCAGCGGCTCGGCGGCGCTCAACCTGGACAACTGGGACGTGCGCATTGACCACCGCTTCACCGACAAGCAAAACTTTTTCGCGCGTTACTCGCATCGCTACACCGAAAGCGTACCGCTCAAGTCCTTCCCTGAAGAGATCACCATCGCCGAGGGGCGCGTGATTGAAGAAAACCGCGCGCGCAACGTCGTGATGGAGCACACTTACACGTTGTCGCCCACGACGATTCTGACGACGCGCGCCGGGTTCGCGCGCACGCTTTTCGTCTTTTCGAATCAGGGGCTGAACTTCAAACCGTCGAGCCTGGGACTGCCTGCCGCGATTGATGCGGCGGTTGACCGGCAGATGTTTCCGCGCTTCGCGCCAGCGGGCTACGTCAGCCTGGGCGGCAACGATCATCGCTTCAATGCGTTTATGAGCTATCCGCTGATCGTCAGCCTGACGCGCGCGCAGGGCAATCACAATCTCAAGTATGGCTTCGAGGGGCGCATGATTCGCGTCAACGTCTGGGAGGCGCGCGACGCGGGCAGCTTCAGTTTCACCGCCGGAATGACGCAAGGCCCCAACGCGAATGTCACCGCGTCGTCCAGTCTGGGCAATGGTTTTGCTTCGTTCCTGCTCGGCACCGGGTCGAGCGGTACGCTCATCCAGGCCTGGAAGAACGTGGCGGCGCAGAGCTTCTACTTCGCCGGTTACGCGCAGGACGACTGGCGCATCAATCAAAAGCTGACGCTGAATCTGGGCGTCCGCTACGATTTCGATACGCCGCGCACCGAACGTTACAACCGCATGAATTACTTCGATCCCACGGCGCCGTCGCCACTGGCGAGCAAGGTGCCGGAAT
>JANOWX010000311.1:0-1750 GCA_031418175.1 Acidobacteriota bacterium
GATTGTGTGCAGAATTTCTTTTATGCCTTCTGCAAAACCGCCTTTGCTATTCGCATTTTCTTTCCATTCGGCAGCACTCGGCGGATATTCAGGCGTGGTAAAAACGGTATATAAAACGGCGGAAAGGAAAAAGAACGCGCCTACATAAAAAGACCAAACGACATTATCAGGAATAATTCCTTTTTCCGCTACGTTTGCCATATTAAAATAGTTCGTAAAAATCCCCCAGCCGAAAGAAGAGCAGTGTGCCGGGGTATTGCTTTTTGATCTCGTGGTATTGCCGCAGCATGGGTGTAAGCTGCGAAGGTTTTTCCGTTGTGCTCATCTTGGTTTGTCCTATCGTTCTCCGCGAAAAAGAGTTGGTGAATCCGGCTGATTGTCGTCGGCAAGGGCGCACTCTATAATTCGCCGCGTCAGACTGTCAATCACTCCTCATCAGGAAAGGAAGACCGGCATTTGCGCGCAAAAATCATTCTTGCGGTAGACACCTCAACGGCGGCGGCCAGCTTTGCCATCGCCCAAAACCGGCGTCTGTTGGCCTCGCTGGTCAGCCACGACCCCGCGCCGCATTCGCAAACTATTTTCGATAACCTGCAAAGCTTGCTCGCCCAGGCTGGCTTGCGCCTGCCGCAAATTGATCTCTTCGCTGGCGTCACCGGCCCCGGCAGTTTTACCGGCCTGCGCGTCGGTCTCTCCGCTCTCAAAGGCTTGGCGCAAGCCGCCGTGCGCCCCGTACTTGGCGTCAACGCGCTCGATCTCACGGCCTTATCCGCCGGCACCACTGGCGAATTCATCGTCCTGCTCGAAGCCGGTCGCCACGAAGTTTTTGCGGGAAAGCGGCAGGTGAACCACGCCGGACAAGTTTTGCGAACAATGCTCGACTGGGTCGGCCCGCCCGCCGCGCTTGCTGAACGCTTCCAGTCCGAAACTGCCGCCGCCTTCATTGGCAGCGGCGCGGTCAAATATCTCGCTAACACTGACTTGGCGAAGCGCGTTGTCGCACTGGCAAACCCACTCGCACAGACGCTCGCGCTGCACGCCGAAGACCTGCTGGCAAGCGGCGTCCCGCTCGAACTTCACCCCTACTACCTGCGACCCTCCGATGCCGAGATCAAATTCGCCAACAAATGAATTTTGGATTGAACCGCTCACCGCGCGTGACCTGGCCGCCGCCTGCCAGCTTGAACGCGCCGCAGGCCTCGGCACGCTGGGCGAGGCCGGTTTGCAAAAACGCCTGGCCGATTCGCACACCTTGCTCCTTGTTGCCTTCCAGTCGTCTGATAACGGAGTTGGCTTACGTCTTGATGCTGATGGAGGTGTTGTACAGCCATCGTTTGATGGCGAGGGGGCCCGGCAACTGGTTGGACTCTTTTCGGGCTGGGTCGTTGTGGATGAAATGGAGATAGACAATTTGGTCGTCGCGGAGCGCGCGCGCCAGCAGGGGATTGGCCGCGCCTTGCTGGCCGAAGCGCTTCAACAAGCCTGGCAACTGGGCGCGCGGTACGCTTTTCTGGAAGTGCGTGAAAGCAATCTGGCCGCTCTCTCGCTTTACCACTCAGCCGGTTTTATGCAAAGCGGAAGACGGCGCGGCTATTACTATGACCCAATTGAAGACGCGCTCATGCTGCGGCTCGATCTCGCGCCAGCTACCGCTAAATTGAGTCTAAGGTTGTCTTGAAAACTTTATGGCTTTGGATTACTATCCGCGCCATCTGCACATCCTGTCTGACACCAGACGCCTAAACGTAAC
>JANOWX010000312.1:0-7096 GCA_031418175.1 Acidobacteriota bacterium
GTCGAATCGAAAATCGTATAGGCGCCGAGCCGCGCATTGGGGCGCGTCGGATTCGCCGAACTCAAATCGCCCAGCGGTGGCAACGCAATCGCCGTGATCGGATTGGGCCGCACGCCCAGCGGATCAATCGGAATCGTAATCGAATTCGGCCCGCCATTCGGCGTGCGGAAGCGCGTCAGCTTGACGCCTTTGGTGCCGACATAGGCGACGTTGGCGAGCAGGTCTCTGGTCAACTCGCGTTCGATTTGCAGGTTGAATTGCATCGTGTAAGGCGAGCGCAAATTCTGATCGGGCAAGGTGAAGGCCAGCCCGCCGCCCGATGGCCGCGCGCCCGTGATGCTGGAATCGAAGAGCAGCCCCAGCACTTGTTGCAGCGCGCCGCCCGGCAACTGGATCGAATTCAACTGCTGTGTCGCAATCAATGGGTAGCGCGTGTAGCTGTTGCCGCTGCCGATAAAGACCGGGACAAAGACCGGATTGAAGATGCCGAAAAGCTGATTCTGTTGGTCGAGAAAGGCCGAACGCGAGGCAAAGAAGGTGTTCGCATCAATGTTGTAGGGGATAAACGCCGGAAAGACATTGCGCGATTGGCTGACGACGCTGCCCAGATTCAGATCGTGATAAAGGCCCGCGCCGATGCGTATGGCCGTCTTGCCCGCTTGCGTTTTGCTGCCCGCCCAGGGATCCCAGGCCAGGCTAACGCGCGGGTCGAAATTGTCGCGGTCTGCTTTGTAAATATCCTTGCGCCCGCCCAACACGCGGCGGAAAGCTTCGAGCGTCGCGTTGTAAGAGCCGAGCAGCCGCTGTGAATCATAAACCGTCAGCACGTTGTTGAAGGTCGTGCCGATGTTGAGGCCGGCGTTGTTGGCCGGCACTTGATTCAACGCGAAGCTCTGTTCGATGCGCCGATTGACTTCGTTGGGCACCGTGTTCACTTCGTAGCGCAAGCCGTAATCCAGCGTCAGCCCGCGCCGCACGCGCCAGTTGTCGTTGAAGAAAAAGTTCAATTGCCAAAAACGCAAGCCAATCGTCGAATCGGGCGCATTCAATGCCAGCGCCTGCGAGATGTTGGTGGGAATGCCGAGCGCCGCCAGATCGCTGCCGCTGAAAAAGCCCGGCGTCGGCCCGTCCTGGCTCACGTTCACGAGCGGCGCTTGCGGGAACAACCGCGTCAAATCAGGCGCGCCGCCAAACACTACTTGCGGGCGGTAGTTGCGATTGAGAAAGCTGTTGAGTTGCGTGCGCCGCACATCGAAGCCGTATTTCAACGTGTGATTGCCGCTGAATTGCGTCAGCGCATCCGCCGCCTGCACGGTGTTGTTGGCGCGCGCCTGCGGGAACAGGTAAACATCCAAGCCCACCGGACTGAACGGCGCGATAACAACCTGCCCAATGGGCCCCAGATGCTGGTCGGTGCCCGAGATGGAATTGTTGGCTTCCAGTTCCGGCTGATAGAGCACGTTGCAACGCGCGGGGACGCTGAAACAGCTTGGGTTCGGCGCATTCAGATTCGCATAGACCGGCGCGTTCAGCAGAAACGGCTCATTCTGCGGATAACGGTAAAGCGCGTTGTTCGTCGGCCTGCGCAAATAAGCATCGCGCTTTTCGTCAAAGCGCAAGCGCGTGCGCCCGTAACTGGCGCGGAACTGGCTCGCCAGTTTTTCGGAAAGCTGCGAATTCAGGAAGAGCGAAAGGTTTTGCGTGCCCACACGCGGGATCAGGCTGGAAAAGATCGCGCCGCCCACACTGGGCACGACGCGTTTATCGTTGGTGAAATTGTAGCGCGCCGTCGCCGTCTGGTCTTTGCCCCAGGCTTTGAAGCTGTGATCCAGCTTGCCCGAAAACACCGTGGCGACGCCGTCGGCGGGCAGCACCTGCGTGTAAGTGTTCGCGCCATACGGGCCGATCGGATTGTTGGGAAACGGAAACAGCGAGAAGACCGCATCGCCAGCCAAGGTCGTGGGAATCGTCGGCACATTGTTCAGCAAATAACCGGTCGCGCCGAAATTCAAAAAGCCGCGCTGATTGACGGTCGGCACCGAGAAATGCTGCTCCTGGCGCGCCTTGACCTGTTGCCGCTCGAACGAACCAAAAAAGAATGTGCGGTCTTTCCAAATGGGAAAGCCGATGACGCCGCCCAATTGATTGCGTTGGAATTGGTCTTCGTCGAGCGACGGGTTGGGTTGCACCACGGGCCGTTCAGGGCCGCCCAGACTATCGCCCAGCACGACCGGTATCCGGCATTGGCTCTCTGGCAAGCCGCGTTGCGAACAGGCGGTGACGGCGCGCCCGTTCTCAAAATCCACAATCGCGGGCGTCGTCAGCGCGTAACTCTTGGCCTTGTCTGAACGGTAATCGAAAAAGTTGCGCGCATTGAGCGCGTTGTGATTGAAGAAGTCGTAAAGCGTCCCGTGCACCTTGTTCGTGCCCGAACGCGAAACGGCGTTGACCTGCGAACCGCTGCTGCGCCCGGCTTCGGCATCCCAGAGCGCGGTGACGATTTGAATCTCTTTGACGCTCTCGATGCTTTGCGGCACCAGCGCCGTGAAACCCTGGCGGCGCACGCCCACGTCTTCGTCGTTGTTGTCCGAACCATCCACCGTGAAGTTGTTGGAGCGCGCGCGCTGGCCATTCACCGCGAATTGCCCGGCGGTGCCGATGCCCGCGCCGATGCCGGGGCCGGCTGTGCCTGCGACCTGGGGCGGCGACGCCACGCCCGCGGCCAGCGTCGCCAGCACGTCGAAGGTGCGGCTGTCAGCCAGCGGCAGCGCCAGCAATTGGCTTTCGTCGGCATTGGAACGGCGGGCGGCATCCGCCTGATTGGTCAGTTGCCCGGTTGAACCGAGGGCGTTGGCATTCGGCGCAGCAGCCGGTGTGGGCGTAGGCGTCACCGGTTGTACGGCAATCACCGGCGGCGTGGCGCCTGCCAGTTCCATAATGATGTCGGGCACAGTCTTGCGTAATTGGTTGAGATTGATTTTGACGGGTGGCGTGGCTGCTTTCACCACAAACCCGGCCTTTTCGGCTTCGATACGGTAACGGCCTACGGGCAAGAGCGGAATCGCATAATAACCCTCGGCGTTCGTTTGCCGGCTGCGTGGATTACCTGTCTCTTCGTTGATCGCGCGCACGATCACCCCTTGAATTCCCGGCCCACCCGGGCTCGACCGGACAAAGCCCTCCAAGGTGCCGTTGAGCGTGTCAATCGTGGCAATCAGCGTGACTTTATTTAGGGCTTCCGGCGCAGGCGAATTCAGCATGACCGCGCGCACCGGCCACGCCGTTTGCGTAACCAAAAGCGCACACGCCAAAAACACACGGATATAGCTTGCAAGAAAAAGACTTTCACGCCGAAGAAACGACGAGCACGAAGAGCGGAAGAAAGAACTGGAAAATCTATCAGGCTTCCCTGCGTGCTCTTCGTTTCTGCGTGGTTTCATTTGCTTGAGATTTATAGATTGGGCTTGCCGCTGCATACTGCGTTACTCCACAACAATGCCAAAGAGGATGAATGTCAGAGTCAGAGAATGAACGTTCGGATAGCTAACGGGATTTGCCAGCAGGATATTTTGATGATCGCGGCGGCCGCTGCTCGCCCGTGGCCGCTGCGCTGCTGTGTATCAGCCGTTGAAGTAGCGGCTATCTTATCCGGCGCGTGAACGATGTCAACCGCAGGCAATGACGCGGCCATACTGACTACACTGACAACTAAATTCTTTGCGAGAAAGCGGACGCCACCACGTAGTAACGATTTCAATCGTTGCGGTCCTGGCCGCCGCACAAAACGAATAAATTCGTTACTACGTGGTGGCGTCCGCTGACTCGCAAAGAACTTAGTTTGCGGTGTACTGACTGGGCCATGCAATTGAACTTTGGGAGCGCCAATCGCTTAGCAAGCCGTCAGAGCTGTATTTCAGTAAGCTGAGAGGGTTTGGGTTCCAGGCTCAGCCAGCGCCGCTCAGGCTGAGCAGTAACGCCTCGGTCGCCAGTTGCCGATTGACGTTGAACCGCAGCTTGGCGCGCAATTCGTCGAACGGCCCGGCCCAGTTCGTCAGTTTGGGAATCCCGGTCGCGGCGGCCAATTGTTCAAGCTTATCGCCAACGTCAATGTTGACGATGGCGTCGCGCGCGCCGCCCGCCGCCAGCAGGAACAGGTCGCGCAGCAGCCGGTTGAGCAAATCCAGTTCGCGCTCGAACTCTTCACGCTCTTTCTTACCGAGGTATTCCGCCGCCTTCATCAGCCGGAAGCGGTTCTCGCCCGCCGCCAGCAGTTCCAGCAGATTGATGAGCACGTTGCGTGACTGGCGATAGACGCCCAAATCAAAGGCCGTGGCCTGCCCAATGCGGCCTTCGGTCAGGCGCGCCAGCAGGATGGTGTCGGGCTGCGGGCGGCGGAAGTTGGCGGTCAGGTACGCTTCCATCTCCGCCGTCGTCAGCGGCGCGAAGCTGAGGCGTTGCGCGCGTGAACGGATCGTTTGCAACAGCGCGTTGGGTTTGGCCGTCAGCAAAATCATGGTCGAAGTCGGCGGCGGTTCTTCCAATGTTTTGAGCAGCGAATTGGCGGCCTCGTCGCGCAAGCGGTCGGCCTCGTCAATGATGAAGAAGCGTTGTTTGCCTTCGCGCGGGCGGTACTGCACTTCGTGGGCGATTTGGCGTGTTTGGGCGATCTTGATGAATTGGCCGTCGGGTTTGATGGTCGTCACGTCACCGTATGCGCCCGTATCAATGCGCTGGCAAACCGGGCAGGCGTCGCAACTGTCGTAGCGGCCTTGGGCAGCGTCAATCACTGGCTGATGGCAATTCAATGCCTTCGCCATGGTCAACGCGAATTGCCGTTTGCCGACGCCTTCAGGGCCGGCAAAGATCAGCGTCGCGCCGATGCGTCCGCCCAGCAGCAAACGCTGCAAGACGGTTTTGTTGCGTTCGTTGCCGGTCAGCTTGGCGAAAGACATGGTGATTGCGGATTGCGGTCAAATTCTTTAGAGGACGATTGCGGATTTAGGAGCTTCGTGACTTCAGCCAGGGTGAGGGCAAAGACTTCTTCGATGGAGCCGGAGGCGGGGATGATGTGGAAGCGTTCCGGTTCGCGCGCCGCCAGCAGGTGATAGCCGCGCCGCACGCGTTCATGAAATTCCAACGGCTCCAGGTCTAAACGATCCGGCTGTTCGGCGGCGGTGGCGCCAGCGACGGCTTGCGCATTGCCACGCCCGTGCACACGGCTCAAACCGAGTCGCACATCCAGATCAAACAGCAAGGTCGCATCGGGTTTCAAACCGCCGGTCGCCAAATCCATCAACTGTTCAACCATCGGCAAATCGAAGCCGCGCCCGTAGCCCTGATAGGCAATCGTCGCGTCGGCATAACGGTCGCTCAGCACGATCATCCCAGCGGCCAGCGCTGGTTGAATCAATTGCCGCACGTGCTGGGCGCGATCCGCCGCATAGAGCAACAACTCGGTCAACGGCTCGACCGGCGCTTCCTGTTCGGCGGGCACGTCGAGCAAGACGGCGCGAATGCGTTTGCCAATGGCCGTGCCGCCGGGTTCGCGGGTGACCAGGCAAGGGATGCCCTGCTCCGCCAAATGGCGAGCCAGCAACGGCAATTGCGTCGTCTTGCCGCAACCGTCTATACCTTCGAAGGTGATGAATTTGCCGCGTTGCATGAAATGGCGCAGGCGGCGCGCCGCACTTTACCAGCACAGCGCGCCTGCCAAAGCGACGCGCTTAATCGCCCGCCGGGGCGGCGCCACCAGTGGGAGCGGGTTCTCTGGCGGCATCTCTGGTGGCGTCTCTGGTGGCGTCTCTGGTAACAAGCGGTGGACGCTCAGAGACCGCCGGCCGGTCACTCAGCGGTGGCCGTTCAGCGCCTGCTGAAGGCGCGTGATGCGGGCGGTCATGCGTCATGCTGCCGCGCGGCACCGAGATGGTGGAAATGGCGTGTTTGAAAATCAATTGCTCTAAATTCCCCGATTCCAAAACAACCGAGAATTTGTCGAAGCTACGAATTTTGCCCGTCAGTTTGACACCGCCGACCAAATAGATCGTCACATTGATGCGATCCCGGCGGAGAGTATTGAGGAAGCCGTCTTGTACGTTTTGACTATTTTGCGTGTCCATATTTCCCAAATCGGTAACCCGAATTGCCCCTCTCTGAAAATTTGTTTGTTGTTGTTATTGGCTTGTACAGCCAGGGTCTAACCGGCGGCAATACTAACCGAAATGGCACTGCCTTGCCAGATCAAATCTTGTCCAAGCTGTTTTGCCGGAACTTATTGGCAACCGTTCTGACAGGCCGACAGTAAGGTAAGACATCCAACTCAGAAGAGCATGGAGTTCAGCCTTCACAAGCGATTCTCGAAAAGCACAAACCCGGCGACACCAACGCCATCGAAGCCGACCAGCGCGGCGTCAAACGCACCGTGCAACTGACCTTCACTGAAGACCCGAATGTCGAAGTTGTTTCGTATGAAAGCCTCAACAAAGAGGTCACGCCCGCAATGAAGAAGTTGCGGGCCGAATGGCTCGGTTCGCAACGCTAGCTCGCAAACAAAAGCCGCCCACGAAGACACCCGAAAGGAGCATGAAGAAGATTCAATTGGGTTGGCTTTCTTCGGGCCCCTTCGTGTGTCGTCGTGGGCGGCCTTCTCTTGGTCACTCACATACCTGGCACAAGGCCGCGCCCCTCTGTGAACCCAGCCCCAAAGCGACCCACGTTGACTACGAGGCGCTCCATCGAAAGGCCCAGCCGTTGGCCCAACGCCTGTAGCTGATTCAGCTTGGCCTGATGCGGCGCGACGACATCAATCTGTTCGAGCGTGAGGTTGTTGCGTGCGGTGATTTCCAACGCGGCCTCGCTCAGTTTGCGCACGGCTTGCAAAATCACCGTGCGCCCATTCATCGCGCCAAAGGGTGTTTGCGTTTCGTCAAACCAGCGCGCGCCGACCGCCGCGCCGGGCACTAACACCACGGCTTCAATGGAGCCACACCCTCACGAGCGTGGAAACCGCAATGCGGGTATACCGGCGGGGAAGGGACGTGCAAGCTTCAATGGAGCCACACCCTCACGAGCGTGGAAACATTCACCGAGGCCGACGTGG
>JANOWX010000313.1:0-5635 GCA_031418175.1 Acidobacteriota bacterium
TCGCTCCCGGTTCCGTACCAATGTTGCGTGTTCTGATTTAGGCAAGTCTGGGGAAGTCTAGGCAAGTTGAAAAATACCTGGCGTGCAAACTCTTCCTGTTTTCTCAAGACTTGCCTAGACCTTTTCAGACTTGCCTAGACTTGTTTATAAGGCACTTCACGGCCGCGCGCCGTCACGCGTTCAACCCGCACGATGCGGCCGTTTTCAACGATCAGCGCGTGATCGAAATTATTGACCGTCGGGCAAACGTGGCGCGGGACTAAATACAAATACTCACCGATGGCGGGCGATGCCGCGCCCGCCGGGACATTGATCGGCAGATGTTCTTCGCTGGGTTTGTCGGGTTGCAATTCGGGATGGCCCAACACTGTGCACGTGGGCACGCCCGCATCCGCCGAGACAGCCTTGTGCCCGGCGTCGCAAGTGATGCGATTGGCGGTCGGCTGGCTGACGACATTGGCGACAACCACGGCGGCGGGCGCGTAACCCCATGCGGCGGGCAATTGCCCGGCGCTGGTGCAATCGCCGTAAACGACCGTGCCCGGCGAGACGCGCTGCACGAAGGGCGCGTCGTTGAAGGGTTGATACGTGATCGCGCAGGGGAACGCCGGTGTGCCCGCCGTGACGACCTCTTCGACAATCAGCCCGGCGCTGTTGAGCGCCGTGACCAGTTCCAGCAAGTGATCGTAGTTTTGATGCGCCATCACTTCGCGCGTGGCGAGGTCGGCGTACTTGCTCATGTGGCCGTCGTAAACGTGCAAGCCGCGAAAGATCAGCCCGGCGGCTTCGATGGCCTGGGCCAGCGCGCTCAGTTCTGGCGTGCGCTCTTGCTCCAACCCCGTGCGATCCAGGCCGGAGTTGACGTCAATGAACAGGCCGACGCGGCTGTCCGTCCAGGCGCTGATCTGCGCGGCGTTTTCGACCAGCGCGGAGATGCGGCAGTGCGGCAACTGCCCGGCCAATTCGCACACGCGCCGCGCATTCGCGCCCATCATCGGATAGGCGACCAGGATGTCGGTCGCGCCGGCCTCGGCGGCGGTTTGCAGTTCCAGCGTCGTGGCGCATTTGACGTTGACGACGCCTTGTTCGGCCAGCATGCGCATCACGCAACCCAGCTTGGCCGTCTTGACGTGCGGCCGCCAGCGATTGGCATCGCCGCCCAGCGCGCGAATCGTCACGGCGATGTTGTGCGCGACCTTGTCGGCGTAAATGAGCAGCGCGGGTGTTTGCACCGCTGCAATCCCGGCGATTTGGTAAGCGGCGAGCGCGGGGAAGGTGGCGTGGGCGGATTTGGTTTCTGCCATAGCTTGTTGATTGCGTATGCGGCCAGTCTGGCCATTAGTGTCTAAGCCATGAAATCTTTGCCAAAGCTGGCAAGAAATTCTCAACCCAAAGGATCAAAGGGACAAAGGGTCAACGGTTGGCCTTGGTTACTTTGGGTTGAAAAACCTCTTTGGTTCCGGCTTGTCCGGGTGATGAATGTCCGCCACGATGCGCACGGCATCTGAACCAGCCGCAAGCATAGCTCTGACCTGTTGCCGCGCGGCGGGCGCATAGAGTAGGTGGATCAGCTCACTCCTTCACCGCCACCAACGAAATCCGCACGAGCGGCGTCCCGCGCTGCGCCCTATCCACTTTCGCAAACGGCTGCACCGTCGTGCGCGTCGGCGGCGCGGCGGCAAAGAAGCTCGCATACGTCTCGTTCATCAGCTTGAACTCAGCGATGTCGTCCAGATAAACGTTCGTTGCCACCGCCTGCGCCAGCGTCGCGCCGTGTTTGGCCAAGCCGGTTTGCAGCATTTTGAAGGTCGCTTTGACTTCGCCCTGCACCTCCAATTCGTCGCACGCGCAAGCGGCTTGTACCTGGCAAAAAACAGTTGGCCCATCCGCGACGCAAACATCCGCTGCCGGTTTCGGGCCGCCCGTGTTGCGCAAGGCAATCACCGAAAGCGCGGCCCGCGCGCCTTCCGGCAAGGCCGCCAGCGGCAGCGCGGCGTCAACCTTCACGCCGTATTCGTTGCGCATGACCGCCGTGGCTTTCAATTCGGCGAGCACGCGGGCCAGCGCTTGTTCAGCCTCGGCGCTGGTTTTGCCATACACCGCCGATGGATAGATGCGGTTGCCCACGGCCACGGCGGCGCTGGCGTGCCCGCTGGGTTTGAGGCTTTTCAGCGTCAGCACTTGCTTCGCTTTCAAATCGCGCACGGCGACGGCGGTCATCTCGATGGGCGTGTCGGCCGGCATCTTGGCTGTGCCCAGAATCACGCGCGCGGGCGGATGGTTGGGAAAGTAACCGGCATAGACGCGTTCGACTTCGGGCAGATCGCTGAGGCGTTCCAGGTAAAGTTGCATGTGCACGACGTGTTCGAGTGTCAGGCCGCCGGCTTCGACAATGGCTTTGACGTTTTCGAGGCACTGTTTGGCCTGGGCGGCGACACCGTTGGGAACATTGTTTTGCGCATCGCGCACGCCTTGCCCAGAGACATACAGGTAAGCGCCCGCGCTAATGCCGGGGCTGTAAGGGCCGATGGGTTTGGCGGCGTTGACGGGCACGACGACTTTGCGTTCCTGCGCCAGTGCGGGCAGGAACAGGCAAAGCAGACACAGCAACAACAGGAGCTTCATTTTGTTCATAGTGGCGCGATTATACGGATGCCGCGCCCCTCAGCAATAGAAGCAGCACTTGCGGCCTGATGATCTTGTGTTTGGAATGGCCTGCCCGTAAGCTGGCCGCGCTTTACCACACATCTACAAATAAGGAACCCCTATGACAACACTCAAGGCTTTTGACGGCGGCGCATTCGACGCGTATCTGGCGCTGCCACCCAGCGGACGCGGCCCCGGCATCGTGCTCTTGCAAGAAATTTTCGGCGTCAACCAGGACATGCGCCGCATTGCGGATTGGTACGCCGCGCGCGGCTTCACGGTGCTTTGTCCCGATCTGTTCTGGCGGCAGGAGCCGGGCATTCAATTGACCGATCAGACCGAGGCCGAATGGCAGCGCGCCTTTCAGCTTTATCAGGGGCTGGATGAAGCCAAAGCCGTTGACGACGCGGGCGCGGCGCTGGCGTTTTTGCGCGCGCATCCGGCTTGCACGGGCAAAGTGGGCGCAGTCGGCTTTTGTTTGGGTGGCAAGTTGGCGTACTTGATTGCGGCGCGCTATCAGCCGGATTGCAGTGTCGGCTATTACGGCGTCGGCATCGAAAACGCGCTGGCTGAAAGCGCCAAGCTGAGCGGACACTTGCTGTTGCACATCGCCGAAAAAGATCAATTCTGTTTGCCCGAAGCGCAGGCCAAGATTCACGCAGCGCTGGCTGGCAATGAGCGCGTCACGCTGCACAGCTACGCCGAACAGGATCACGCCTTCGCCCGTGTGGGCGGCGCGCATTACGACGCGGCGGCGGCGGAGTTGGCGAATCTGCGGTCGCTGGAATTCTTTGCGCGCCATTTGAATGGGGCCAGCGTCAACTTGTCTGCCTTATGGGAAGAGCACGTCAAATATGAATTCGAGACGCGCGACACCGCAGACACGCTGGCGACGATGGCTGCGGACGCTTATGTCAACCACGTGCCGGTGTTGACGGGTGGCGTGGGGCACGAACAGTTGCGCGCGTTTTATTCCGAACGCTTCATCCCGCAAATGCCGCCCGACACCGCGCTGACGCCGGTTTCGCGCACCATCGGCGTTGACCGCGTGGTGGACGAGATGGTGTTTGAATTCACGCACACGAGCAAGATGGACTGGATGCTGCCGGGCGTTGCGCCTACGGGCAAGCACGTCAAAGTGCCGCTGGTCGTCATCATCCATTTCCGCGACGGCAAGCTGGCGCACGAACACATTTATTGGGATCAAGCCTCGGTACTCGTGCAACTCGGTTTGATTGACGCCGCAACGTTGCCGGTCGCGGGCGCAGAGAGCGCCGAAAAAGTTTTGAATCCAAGTTTGCCATCGAACAAGTTGATGGAGCGCATCCATGTCTGATGGGTCTGATGGGTCTGATGGGTCTGATGGGTCTGATGGGTCTGATGGGTCTGATGGGTCTGATGGGTCTGATGGGTCTGATGGGGCTGAGGCCAAGCTGGCGGGCAAACTGCGGCGCGACCTCGGCACGTTGGAATCATACGCCGCGCTGCTCGGCATCCTGATCGGCGCGGGCATTTTCACGGTGACCAGCCGCGCGTGGGCGCTGACGGGGCCGAGCGTGATTCTGGGTTACATCGTGCTCTTCCCGATGGTGCTGGCGACTTCGGTGCCATACGCGGCTTTCCTCTCGACGCCGCTGGGCCGCGAGCCGGGCGGCGAATACACGCATCTGTCGCGCACGCTCGGCAACTTCCGGCTGGCCTTTGTCGGCGCGTGGCTGAAGATCATTTCCTACCTGGGCGCGCTGGCCTTCCTGGCGAATTCATTGGCGGATTATCTGATCGCGGCTGCGGGCGGACGTTTGAGCGTCGCGCAGCGCGTGCCGTTGGCGCTGGTCAGTTTGCTGTTCTTTTACTTCGTGCATAGCGTCGGCGTGCGCTGGTTCGGGCGCTTGCAAGTGACGATGTGCGCGCTGCTGGGCTGTTCGCTGGTGGTGCTGATCGTGCCGGGGCTGTTCGCCATTCGCCCGGCCAACTATCAACCGTTTGTCACGCACGGGTTGAGCGGCTTTCTGGCTTGCCTCGCGCCGCTGTTTTTTTCTTACGCGGGCTTTGAATCGCTGGCGCAGACGGCGGGCGAGGTCAAAGACAGCACGCAAAAATTGCCGCTGGTTTTTTTGAAAGGGCTGGGGCTGACGGCGCTGATTTTTGTATTGATGTCGGTGGTCGCGTTCGGCGTCTTGCCGGGCGCGCGCTTGGGCGCGAGCAATGCGCCGATGGTCGAAGTGGCGGCGAGCTATTTGCCGGGCGGGGCCGCGTGGTTCGTAGGCTTCGGCGCGATTATGGCGCTGACGACGTCGCTCAATTCGACCATGCTGGTGCCGTCGCGGCTGCTGTTCATTTTGGCGCGCGACGGCTTGATGCCGCGTTGGAGCGGGGCCGTCAATGCGCGCACGGGCACGCCGGTGTGGGGCTTGACGCTGACGCTGGCGGCTGCGGCGCTGTTGCTGGTGAGCGGGCAACTGGCGCTGGCGCTGAATGTGGCGGTCTTCGCATTGATCGTGTTGTACTTCCTGCACAGCCTGACCTTTGTGCTGTTGCCGTGCCGCAATCCGGCCTTGTACCGCCAGATCACGGTGGCGATTCCGCCCGCGTGGCAGTTGGCGGCGGCGTGTTTGTCCCTGCTGACGATGGGCGGCTTGATCGCGCTGCAAGTCGTCGAAGATTTGCAAACGTTGGGTAGGCTGAGCCTGCGCCAGCGCATCGCCGAACACGCGTTGACGAGTTTGGAGTTGGTGTTGCTGTGGGGCTTGGTGGGGCTGGTGCTGTATGCCTTGGGCCGCCGACGTCATCAGCGGTCAGGGGAAGCGTAGGGGCAGACCTGCGTGTCTGCCCCGGTCGGGTTTGACGCAATCGAGTCTGTCTGACGCCACCGGGGCAGACCTGCGTGTCTGCCCCGGTCGGGTTTGACGCAATCGAGTCTGTCTGACGCCACCGGGGCAGACCTGCGTGTTTGCCCCGGTCGGGTTTGACGCAATCGAGTCTGTCTGAC
>JANOWX010000314.1:0-3113 GCA_031418175.1 Acidobacteriota bacterium
CGACCGGTGTATCAACGACCGGTGTATCAACGACCGGTGTATCAACGACCGGTGTATCAACGACCGGTGTATCAACGACCGGTGTATCAACGACTGGTTCAGCGGCCCGCACTTCGTGTTGCGCAATGGGTGTTTCAGTCACCGCTTCCGCCGGAGCCGGGGCTGCCGGGGTTGCCGTTGGCGCTCCCGCGTCTGTCGGACGTGGGCCACGTTCACGGCGCTCACCGCCGCGCCCTGCACCCGCACCGCCACCGTCGCGCCCTGCACCCGCACCCGCAGCACCCGCACCGCCACGACCTGCCGGGCGATCACCGCCGCCACGACCTGCGCCGCCACGGGCACCGCGATCACCGCGTTCGCCGCCGCGCTCACGCCGTTCACCGCGTTCGCCGCGCTCACGCTGCTGGCGGGGGGAAATTTCGACGGTGACGCCTTCCTGTGCGCGTCTTTCAGCCGCTACCGCAGCCTCTTCGGCCTCTTTTTGCTGGGCCAATTGCTGGCCTTCGAGGATGGCGTCGGCCACGCGTGCGGTGAAAAGGCGCACGGCGCGCAAGGCGTCATCGTTGCCCGGGATCACGTAATCAACCCCTTCAGGCGTGCAGTTGGTGTCCACCACGGCGACAACCGGGATGCCCAGGATGTTGGCCTCTGTGACCGCGATCTCTTCCTTGTTGGTATCAATGACGAAGATCAGATCGGGCAGGCGCTTCATGTCCCGGATGCCCGAGAAGTTCTTCTCCAGGGCCAGGCGCTCGCGTTCAATATGTAGCCGCTCTTTTTTCGCATAATGTTCAATGCGTCCGTCGGCCTGCATCGCTTCAATTTCTTTATAGCGTTTGATGGACTTCTGAATCGTCTGGAAGTTGGTCAACAATCCGCCCAGCCAGCGCTGATTGATAAAGTACTGGTTGCAACGTAAGGCTTCTTCTTTAATCGCGTCCTGGGCTTGGCGCTTGGTGCCGACAAAGAGCACTGTTTTGTTGCTGCCTTCGCTGGCGAGGCCGGTGATGAATTTCATCGCCTCTTTGAACATCCGCTGGGTTTTTTGCAGGTCAATAATGTAAATGCCATTGCGTTCGCCAAAGATGAATTCCTTCATCTTCGGGTTCCAACGCCGCACCTGATGCCCGAAGTGTACGCCTGCTTCGAGCAGTTCTTTCATCGTAACTGTAGTCAAACAAGTCCTCCGTCTAATCGAATTGGTTTGTGTACTCGCCAACCGCGCGTCCCGCAGTATTCTCTCCGGAACAACCAAGCGGGCTCAATGGAACAACCAAGCAGGCGGCTGGCAATGGATTTGAGGCGAACAAGCAAAAGGGAGACGGGGCTAGCCGTCTCCCCAATGTCATTAACGCTTCGAGAATTGGAAACGCTTGCGCGCACCCTTTTGCCCGTACTTCTTACGTTCTTTGGCGCGCGGGTCGCGCGTGAGCAGCCCGGCTTTTTTCAGCTTCTTGCGCAGTTCCGGATTGAACTCCAGCAACGCGCGCGCGATGCCGTGCCGCACGGCGCCCGCCTGACCGGCACTGCCGCCGCCTTGCACGTTGACCAACACGTCGAACTTGGTGGCCGTGTCGGTCAGTTGCAGCGGCTGGCGGATAATCATCCGCAGCGTGTCGTTTTTGAAGTAAGTGTCAAAGCCGGCGCGGTTGACTGTGATCTTACCTTCGCCAGGGCGCAGATAAACGCGCGCGGTCGCGCTCTTGCGCCGTCCAGTTCCGTAATGTTGAATCTCTGCCACGATTGAAATCGCTCCTTGAAATGTTGCTACTTGGCTTCGACGGCCAGCGGTTTGGGCTGCTGCGCACCGTGGGGGTGTTCAGTGCCAGCATAAACCTTGAGCTTGCCGCTCATGGCGCGTCCGAGCTTGGTTTTGGGAAGCATCCCCTTGATCGCATCCTCGATCATCTTTTCGGGCCGGCGGGCCAAACGCTTGCGCGCACTCTCTGACTTAATACCGCCAGGGTAGCCGGTGTGATGGTAGTAAATCTTGTCATCGAGCTTGTTGCCTGTCAGCGCAACTTTGGCCGCATTGAGCACGATGACGTGGTCGCCCGTGTCGAGGAAGGGGGTGTAGGTGGGTTTATGTTTGCCCATCAGAATATGCGCAACTTCGCTGGCCAGACGCCCCAGAGTTTGGCCGTCAGCGTCTATGACATGCCATGCGCGATGCTGCTCCAAACCTTTACCGCTTGGATAATAGGTGCTCATAAATAGTCTCCATAAAATTTCGGGGAAAAAGCGAACGGCGAGGATATGGATTTCACCTGCAGGTGTCAAGCCAGCATGTAGTTGGTCAGTCGTTTCAATGATTTTTTGGTGCTGGCAGCTTCACGGCTGGCCTTGTGTCGCTGGGTTTGCTGCGGCTCGCGCTATCACAAACATTCTCAATCTCTGCAAAGCGGGGCCGGTTGAAGTTGGCTGTAGAGCCAGACCTTGGCAAATTCCCAGTCGCGTTTGACGGTCGCTGTCGAAATGCCTAAGACCGCCGCAATTTCCTGTTCGGTTAAGCCGCCAAAGAATCGCAATTCGACAACTTGACTGGTTCTGAAGTACAGGCGTTCAAGGTCAGTCAGCGCCGCGTCCAGCGCGGCCAAATCCTGATTGATGGGTTGCGGCGTTTCGGCCAATTCTTCTAACGGCACTTTGATGAGATCGCCAGCGCGGCGGGCCGCCTGCTTCGTGCGCGCGTGATCCACTAAAATGCGCCGCATCTGGCGTGCAGCGATGATGAAAAAATGGCCGCGATCTTGGTATTCAAGCGCGCCTTTCCCAAACAGCCGCAAATAGACCTCGTGGACGAGCGCCGTCGGCTGTAAGGTGTGGTCGGCACGTTCGTGACGTAAATACTGGCGCGCGAGTTGGTGCAGTTCTTGGTAGACCAAGCCGATCAACTCTTCGGCCGCCGCTGGGTCGCCAGCGCGATACGCAGTGAGCAGGCGCGTGATTTCATGGGCTTCGGTCAAAGGCATGGCAGGCGTCTCCAGGATTTCCGTCAAGGGCCGCGCGTTAAAAACTGCCGCGCGCATGAGCTAGCGCGCACGGATTTTACGCTTTTATCAGTGAAGGGCAAAAGTGCTTGCAAAAGTGCATGGAGTTCAGGCTTTAGCCTG
>JANOWX010000315.1:0-3013 GCA_031418175.1 Acidobacteriota bacterium
GCAGTGCGCCAAACAGGAGCCAAAGGAAGCTGGTTGTGAGCAAGCACTTTTTCATCCGGGATAGATGAGCATCAGGCAACAAGAGCATGGAGTTCAGCCTTTAGGCTGTCTGGGCGCGCAAAGCGCGCCGGACAAGCTAAAGCTTGAACTCCATGCTCTTGTTGCCTGATGACGTCATTCTCCAAAAATCAAAAGGCAAATGACGCGCGCCACTTCTCCGCGACAAACCAATTCCAAGAACGCGTGCGCGGGTGACGCTTGCCATTTGCCTTGCGAAGCTTTCGCAGCTCTGCTTGCGGCGGCTCACTGCCGCAGCGATTTGCCGCAGAAGTTGCAGAAGTTGGCCGCGCGTTGCAACACTGCCTGACAATGCGGGCAGTTTTTTTGGTCACTTTGCGGCGCGCTACCAGGCAGATTCGGCACCGGCATCACTTGCGTAGGCACGAGCGGCGGTTGCGCGGGTTGCGCGGGCGGCGCAGCAGGCGGATTAAACGGTTGCATCGGTGGCGGCGGTTGCATCGGGGGCGCGGGCGGACTGAAGGGGCGTGGCTGCGACGGCGGCGGCGCGACCGGCTGTCCATACTGCTGCGGCGCGCCTTGTGCCCCTTGTACTGGTTGATTGGCCCACGATTGTTGGTTGTAAGCTTGCGGCGGATAGTCCGGCGCGGCTTGCATGGGATTCAAGCTGCGCGCGCCTGTCACGCCAAAACAATCTTTATAGGCCGCCGCCGCAATCAAAAACTGCAACGGATAAGTCACCAGCATGCCAACGTAACAGGCCAACTGCCCCAACGAACCCAGAATTGCCAGGACAAAGGCGAAGAGCATGAACATCCACATGTTCGGGCGCGTCGTCTCGAAACTGCGCTGCATCGCTTCGATCACGCCCAGCCGCTTTTCAACAATCAACGGGAAGGTGAAGAAGAACAACCCCGCCGCCAGAAAGCCCGGCACGAGGCAAAACACCGCGCCAATGGCAACACTTAATCCGACGAGAAAAAGCGCTCCCAGCATGCTCAGAAACACATCGCCCGCCGAAAACAAATCGCGCACGCTGATCGCTTCGCCGCGCATCTGTTTGAAGGCCGTGCGATAGATGCCGCCCAGCATAAAGGCCGACAAGCCCAGCGTAATCAAACCGCCCAAACCGCCTAACACAGGCAACATGATCGGCACGGCGCCCAGCGCTTCGGGATCGCTCCCAGCCGCCGCGATGTTCATCCCGATGGCCAGGATGTAAACCGGCAGTATCGGCACCACCAGCGCCACGACGAAGATCAGCATCATCGGCACCCACACTTGCCATTTGGCCGCGAACATCTGCCAGCCTTCGTTGATCCACTCGCCCCACTTCACTGTCGCCGCAGGTCTTTGTTCCATCATAAGGTTTGTCTCCGTCAATTGCTGTTGATTGATTCGTGGCTAAGCCTTCACGCCCGCTTCGGCCAGATATTCGCGCATCACTTTGGCGTAATGCGGGAAGGCGATTTCTGGTTCCTCAAGGTCGAGGTAGTTGCGTTTCTCCCATTCAAACGAGTAGTAACCGCGATAGCCATTCCTGGCCAACACCCGCACAATCTCTTTGACCGGCACCTCACCCGCACCGGTCAACACGTATTGGCGGCCATGCTTGGCCGTTTGGGACGGGCGCGAGTCTTTCAAATGTACATGCCGCAGGTAAGTTTTCAGTTGGCCGAATGTCTCTGCCGGCTTCTCACCCGCCACATAGGTGTGATGCGTATCCCAGAGGAATGCCACATTCGGATGCGTACCCTTGATTATCTCCAACAGCAACGGCGCGTTGGTGAATTCGCCGTGTGATTCGACAATCACGCTGACGCCGCTGCCTTGGGCGTGTTCGCCCAATTCGCGTAAGCCCGCGACGATGCGCGCGATGGTCACGGCTTTCTCTTCGCCTTTGACCAAGGCATCCGGGAAGACGCGCACATAAGGCACTTTCAGCGCGTGCGCCAGATCAATGAAGCGCCGGGCCTCGTCCATCTGCTTGGCGCGCTTGGCCGCATCCGGTTCATGCATCTTTGTCGAAGCACCCAGGTCAGAGACTTTCAGCTCGAGCGCGGCCAGGTCTTTCAATGTCGTCTGCAAGCGCGTGCCGCTGAATTCCGGGACCTTCGGCAAATCCATCTGGTCGAGCACGCCGCGCAATTCCAGCGCGGCATAACCCCATTGCGAAGTGTTTTTCAGAATCGTAGGCCAGTCCCACTTCGGACAGCCCAGCGTGGAAACGGCCAGCGGCAGCTTTTTGGTTTTCGCGGCAGCCCGCGTGCTGGCGCGAATGATCGCAGTTGCGGTCACGCTGGCACTCAAAGTTTGCAGGAAATTGCGGCGGGTCAGGTTGTGCATTTTATTTAGTCTCTGCGATCTCGTGTGAATCTGCTCGGCCCAAAACGCCCGCATACTAATGCCGATGCCGGAATGCCGCAAGCCGCTCAATTGGGGATAAAGCCGGGCAGCAACGGCAACAGACTTTGCGCAAAGGCCAGCCCCGCCTGCCGCGCTTGGGCCTGAGATTGCTGCGCCGACAACGGCACGATCACGCGAATCAACGCGCCATCCGTGCGCCCGCGCGTGACGGCATCGGCCAGCGTATACAGCCGCCCCCAATACTCGCTCGCCACCACGCGCCCGCGCCCGTGATACCAATACAGCGCCAGCATCTGCGCGCCGTCCTTTTCGATCATGTATTCGTTGATGAATTGCGGCGGTGTTCCCAGCGGGTGCACCAAAGGCTGTAAAAGATGCGCGCCCAGCGTCCAGCCCGCGCCCGGCAAACAGTTTTGCGGCGAATGATAGGTGCTGCGCGCGCGTTGCGTGGCGTAGTAGGCGATGAACAGAAACACCGGCGCGCCCTGGTCATTGACGTAAGTGCGCGACGTGTAATCCTCCGCGCCCAATTCACGCAACGCACCCGGCGTCAGCGTCTGGGCTTCGACTTGTTTCCATGCGCCAAGCTGTTCGGGAAAGGTAGCGAGCGCGGCGTGTGGTGGCTGGC
>JANOWX010000316.1:0-10307 GCA_031418175.1 Acidobacteriota bacterium
GAAGCGACGGCGTGGCACGGCACGCAAACATCGGTGGCGGCGGCGGGCAATGGTTTTTTGTCGAACGGTGTTTATCGCGGGCTGGCCTCAGACGCGCGCGTTGTGCTGGTCAAGGTCAGCGAGGACGGGCGTATCAAAGACGAAAACGTCGCGCGCGGCATCCGCTGGGTGATTGCGAATCGGGAGCGTTACGACATACGCATTCTGAGCATCTCGCTGGGCGGCGATGCAGATGTGCCGCACCGTGACAGCATCGTTGACCGAGCGGCGGAAGAAGCCGTGGCGGCGGGCATCGTCGTGATCGCGGCGGTGGGCAATGCCGGGTGCAGCGAAAATTATCTGACTACGCCACCCGCCAATTCGCCCTCGGTGATCGCGGTGGGCGGGTACGACGATCACAACCAACTGGAGCCGGGATCGCTTGATTTGTACTGCTCGAATTACGGCGTGACGGCGGACGGCATCGTCAAACCCGAAGTCATCGCGCCCGCGATTTGGGTGGCTGCGCCGGTGTTGCCGAATACGCCGAGCTACGCCCGGGCGGTGGCGTTGGATCGGTTGGTCAACGCGCCAGATTACGCGCTGCCTGCGTTGGTGCGTGAAATTGGAGAAACGGCAGGCTTGTCTGCTGAGCTTGCGAATGAAGCGCCCGCGGCGATTCGCGCAGTTATCGAAGCGGAGCTGCAAACCAACAAATTCATTTCGACGCATTACCAGCACGTAGACGGGACTTCATTCGCCGCGCCGATTGCGGCGGCGGTGGTGGCGCAGATGTTGGAGGCCAATCCGGCGCTGACTCCGGCGGCGGTGCGGCACCTGCTGGTTTCGACGGCGGATCGGTTGACTGAACAGCCGTTGTTGCGGCAAGGCTACGGCGTATTGAATGCGCGGCGCGCGGTTGAACAGGCCGCACGCGAAGAACACAACCAGAGCTTCGCGCACGTTGGCGCGCCGCGTGTTGAAGCGGGCAAACTGGTCTTCACGCATCACGATGACGAAGCGCGCAGCGTGGCCGTGGCGGGCGATTTCAACGATTGGAACTGGGCGCGGCAGCGTTGTGTGCGGAATGGTGATGGCATCTGGCGCACGGAATTGCCGTTGCTGGCGGCGGGCCGTTATCACTACGAATTCGTGATTGACGGCGCGCGCTGGCAGGACGATCCGGGCAATGGGATGAAGGAACCGGATGAATACGGCGGGTTCAATTCGATTTTGCACGTGGTCTGAACTTGCGGTACCGCGCGCGTGAGCAAGCGGTTGACTGCGCGGACAACCGCTTGCTCACGCGCGCGGTACCGTACCAATCAAGAGAAGCTGGTTCGGCGGTTTTGTCGTTGGGAATATCTCTGCCGCGCTCAGGGATGTAGGGATTGGCAAGCATTGATCGCAACGCAAGGAGGGAAAATCATTTGAAGCATCAGGCAGCAGAAGGAGCACAACAATTGAAACCGCTGCTTACAGCGGAAGAACAACGGCTGGCCGCGTCGCGCGCGCGCACGAAGCATTGGAAACGTTGGGGGCCGTATTTGAGCGAACGCGCCTGGGGCACGGTGCGCGAGGATTATTCGCCGCACGGTTCGGCTTGGGATTACTTCCCGCACGAGCACGCGCGCTCAAAGGTGTATCGCTGGGGTGAAGACGGCCTGGGCGGCATCAGCGACCGGCAGCAGCACATCTGTTTCGCCTTGGCGTTGTGGAATGGACACGATCCGTTTTTGAAAGAGCGTCTCTTTGGCCTGACCGGCTCGCAGGGCAATCACGGCGAGGATGTCAAAGAGTATTACTGGTACCTCGACGCCACGCCGACGCATTCGTATATGAAGTTCCTGTACAAGTACCCGCAGGCCGCATATCCCTATCAACAACTGGTGGAAGAGAATCAGCGGCGCGGGCGCGAGGCATTGGAGTACGAGTTGCTGGACACGGGCGTGTTTGCCGAAGACCGCTACTTCGACGTGTTTGTCGAATACGCGAAGGCCGCGCCGGAGGACATTTTGATTCAAGTGACGGTGGCGAATCGCGGGCCGGAAGCGGCGACGCTTGAATTGCTGCCGACGCTGTGGTTTCGCAACACGTGGGCGTGGGGTGAAGATGAGCGGCGGCCCGTGATGCGTCAGGTCGGCGACGGCGTGATCGAGTTGGAGCATTGGTATCACGGCACGCGGCGCTTGTATTGCGAGGGCGCGGGCGAGTTGCTGTTCACCGAAAACGAGACGAACAAGCAGCGGCTGTTTGGCGCGGCGAATGAGACGCCCTTCGTCAAAGACGGCATCAACGATTACATCGTGCACGGCAATCGTGATGCGGTGAATCCTGAGCGTGTGGGGACGAAGGCAGCGGCGCGGTATTCGCTGACGTTGCAGCCGGGTGAGACAAAGACGATCAAGCTGCGGTTGACGGATTTGAAATTGGAGAAGCCGTTTGGCAAAGCGTTTGCGCAGACGTTCGATGAACGCTTGCGCGAGGCTGATGAGTTTTACCAAAAGCTCGCGCCGGCTGATTTGTCCGGCGACGCGCGCAACGTGCAACGCCAAGCCTTTGCCGGGTTGATGTGGAGCAAGCAGTTTTATCACTACGATCTGAATCGCTGGCTCAGCGGCGACCCCGCGCAACCCGCGCCCCCAGCCGAACGCTGGAACGGGCGCAACAGCGATTGGGGGCATCTGTATAACGCCGATGTCATTTCGATGCCCGACAAGTGGGAGTATCCGTGGTACGCGGCGTGGGACCTGGCCTTTCATACCTTGCCGATTGCGCTGGCCGATTCGGATTTCGCCAAAGAGCAACTCATCCTGATGCTGCGCGAATGGTACATGCACCCGAACGGGCAGATCCCGGCGTATGAATGGGCCTTCGGCGATGTGAACCCGCCGGTGCATGCCTGGGCGGCGTGGCGCGTGTACAAGATTGATCAGAAGCGCACGGGCGTGGCGGACCGCAAGTTTTTGGAGCGCGTCTTTCACAAGCTGCTGCTCAATTTCAACTGGTGGGTCAATCGCAAGGACGCCGAGGGCAAGAACATTTTTCAGGGCGGCTTTCTGGGTTTGGACAACATCGGCGTGTTCGACCGCAGCGCGGCGTTGCCTACCGGCGGGCATCTGCATCAATCGGACGCGACCAGTTGGATGGGAATGTACTGCCTGAACATGCTGACCATCGCGTTGGAACTGGCGAACGAGAATACGGCCTATGAAGACGTGGCGAGCAAATTCTTCGAACACTTCGTCTACATTTGCCACGCGATGAATCACATGGGTTGCGCCGACGTGAACTTGTGGGACGAGGAGCACGGCTTTTATTACGACGTGCTGCATCTGCCGGACGGCGGGCATTGGCCGCTGCGCATTCGTTCGATGGTCGGGCTGGTGCCGCTCTTTGCGGTGGAGACATTGAACTCGGAGGTGATTGACCGGCTGCCGGGCTTCAAGAAACGCATGCAATGGTTCATCGAGAACCGCCCCGAATTCGGCCAGCACGTAGAGGTTCAGCAAACCAGCGACGGGCAGACGCGCTGGTTCCTGTCGCTGGTTAATCGGGAGCGGTTGCGGCGCGTGCTGGGTTACATGCTGGATGAAGACGAGTTCCTCTCGCCGCACGGCATCCGCGCGGTCTCGCGGCATCACAAAGACAATCCCTATGTGATCGGCGTCAACGGCCACGAGCATCGCGTGGATTACGAACCAGCGGAATCTTCGACGGGTTTGTTCGGCGGCAACTCGAATTGGCGCGGGCCGATCTGGTTCCCGGTGAATTACCTGCTGGTCGAAGCGTTGCAGAAGTTTCACTACGGCTTTTCGTACCAGGGGGGCGATGGCTATCAAGTGGAGTTTCCAGCGCGGTCGGGCACGCAGTTGAATCTGTGGGATGTGGCGGGCGAATTGTCGCGGCGGATGACGCATATCTTTTTGCGCGGCGACGATGGGCGGCGGCCCGTGTTCGGCGGGGCAGAGAAATTTCAGCACGATCGGCATTGGCGCGATTACGTGCTGTTTTACGAATACTTCCACGGCGACAACGGCGCGGGCATCGGCGCCAGCCATCAAACGGGCTGGACGGCGCTGGTGGCGAAGCTGATTCAACAAAGCGGGGAATAAGCGCGGCGGCGTTGGTGATTAAGCGGATGTGAGTTGTGGGTGAGAACATAAACGATGCATGGACGAGCGCGGTGTCGCAGCCGCGCTCTTTTTTCTACGGAGGAGAAGGAACGTTGAAAAGCAATCATTGGTTAAAACGGTTTGCCCTAGCGCTGGCCGCATTTGCGGTGTTGCCGCTGGGTATTGGGTTGGCGGCGCTTGATCCGGTCAACAAGAACATCTTTGGCACGGCGCTGAAGGGTTACGACACAGTCGCCTATTTCAAAGAGGGCCGCGCGGTCAAAGGCAAAGATGAGTTCCGTCACGATTGGCAGGGCGCGAAATGGTATTTCACCAGCGCCGCCAACCGCGACGAATTCGCCAAGTCGCCTGAGAAGTATGCGCCGCAATACGGCGGTTATTGCGCCTGGGCGGTCGGGCACGGCTACACCGCGAACATTGACCCGGAGGCCTGGAAGATCGTGGAGGGCAAACTCTATCTCAACTACGACAAGAGCGTGCAAAAGATGTGGGAGCAGGATGTGCCGGGCTGGATTACGAAGGCGAATGTGCATTGGCCGAGACTGAAGAAGTGAGTTGTTGGCGAGAGCTTCATGGTGAGCCTCCTTGTGCTTGGCCGTTGGGGATTGACACAAATCTCCAACGGCATTTTTCGTTTTCTTCGCGCGCGGCAATTTTCCGAGATGGTACGAAAAAATGGATGAAAATCCAGTGAGTTGAACACGGTTGAAGAGACATCGTTGGCGGTGGAAAGGGAATCTCCTTTGAAATCATTGCGGGCTGGAATGTTTTTGTCGCGGCATTGAAATTGCCAAGCGGTAAGTGCTCGTCATCAATATCAAACAAGATTCACTGACAATCCGACTTTTTCATAACTGCGTTTTCATCCCAGCAAAGCCCTTGATGCGGTGGGTATCCTTGCGATCCCCACCGCGTTTTTTGTGCCACCGTGGTTTTATGCCACCGCAGTTAGATGAATGAGAGCAGGATCATATGTCACGCCTTGAAACCCACCGATTGGTATTGCTGCCATTTACCCCGAACGACTTGGATTTTTTGCACGGATTATGGACTGAACCGCAAGTGCGCCGCTATTTGTGGGATGACTTGGTGATTGCGCGCGCACAGGCGCAAGCGGTGATTGCGGCCAGCCAGGAATCTTTCAATTTAGACGGGTATGGATTTTGGCGGGTGGATTTGAAAGAGAGTGATTCGCTCATCGGGTTCTGCGGCCTGCGTCATTTCAGCAATGCGCAAGTCGGCACGGAGCGGGTTGAGATTCTGTATGGACTCAACCAACTGCAATGGGGCAAGGGCTTGGCAGCAGAAGCTGCGCGCGCAGTCCTGGGCTTTGGCTTTGAAGAGTTAATGCTCAAGCAAATATACGCTGGCGCCGATCCGCCAAATGTTGCGTCGTTCCGTGTAATGGAGCGCTTGAGGATGCGCTTCGACCACTTGACTGAGTTGAATGGTTTGGCGGCCAGCTATTATGTCATCACGCGCGAGGCCTATTTATCGGGGTAAACTTTACAGTGAGGCCGCGTTTGGCCGTCGCACTTGATTAAATCAAGAGTAGCAGGCCGAAACCCCTGATTTTCTTAGCTGAAATTCATTCCGCCTCTTGACAGGTTCTAACTGCGTCAGTAGTATGCCGCCCGTTCGCACGCCGCGCCGCGTCAGGCGCAACCCAAACAACAATGTGATGCTTTACCGTTAAAGTTGTAACGAAGAGCGTATAAGTAGTGCGTTTTGTGTGTAATCGTATTGGTGCCAAATGAAAGCCGTGCTGGAAGCTGAAGACTGCATTCTCAGCTTCGAGCACGGCTTTTGTGTTCGCCAACAGGAGCGTAAACAGAAGCCGTTTGCCCCCGCGTACCACAGGCGCCGACTTCACCAGCGGCTAGCTCGAGCAGCTACGGCAGTAAAGCGTGAGCACTGAGCAAGCGGGATGTTAGTAACTCGGGCGGGCTTTCGCAGAGCCCGCTCCAACGCAACCAGGAGGTAATTACTCACCATGGCCGAGAAGAAACAAGGCAAAGTTAAATGGTTCAATAACGCCAAAGGTTATGGCTTTATCGAACCACCCGACGACGGTGGCGGCGACGTCTTCGTCCATTATTCGGCAATTGATATGGACGGCTTCAAGACGCTCGACGAAGGCACCGTGGTCGAGTACGAACTTGTCAACGGTCCCAAGGGGAAACAAGCGGAACGGGTGATGAGAGTGCAGTAGCTTCTGCTAGGTGATTTTTATGATGCGCCATGCCTTGCCCGTGCTCACCGCGGGCAAGGCATTTTTATTGCGAAGGGTTGCATGCGGATGACGGAATGGCTGACGTTTGACAAGCCGAAGAGGGCTTCAATAGACTGCCGGTCGTGTTTCTTATAGCTTGATTTGGTAACTCGAAAAGGTTTCTTAATGCTCAAACTGCATAACACTCTGACCGGTCAGGTCGAAGAATTTCAGCCGCTCGCGCCACCCGTCGCGCGCATGTACGTGTGCGGGCCGACCGTGCACGATTACGCGCACATCGGCAACTTCCGCACCTTCCTCTTTGCCGACCTGCTGCGCCGTTATCTGAAGTACAAAGGCTTTCAGTTACACCACGTCATGAACATCACCGAAGTGGATGACAAGATCATCAAGAAGGCCATCGAAAAGAAACAGACGTTGCGCGAATACACCGACGATTACACCGCGCGGTTTTTTGAAGACTTTGACGCGCTGGGCGCCGAGCGGCCCGAAGAAATCCTGCGCGCGACCGACCACATCCCTGAGATGATCGGGATCATTCAGCAACTGACCGCCAACGGCCACACTTACGAATCGGAAGGCTCGACCTACTTCCGCATTAGCACCTTTCCCGGTTACGGCAAGCTGTCGAAGATGAACTTCGAGGGCAACCTGACCGGGGCCAGCGAGCGCGTGGCTGCCGATGAATACGAGGCGAAAGAGAACGCGCGCGATTTCGTGCTCTGGAAAGCGGCCAAAGTTAGCGAACCGTTTTGGGAAACCGCGCTGGGCCAGGGCCGCCCCGGTTGGCACATCGAATGCTCGGCGATGTCAATGAAAGCCTTGGGCGAGACCTTTGACATACACGTGGGCGGGATTGATCTGGTCTTCCCGCACCACGAGAACGAGATCGCGCAAAGCGAAGGCGCGACCGGCAAACCCTTCGTGCGGTACTGGGTGCATTCTGAGTTCCTCTTGGCCGAAGGCGAGAAGATGTCGAAGTCGAAAGGGAACTACTACACTGTGCGCGACCTGCTCGGCCAGGGCTTTTCGCCGCGCGCGATTCGCTATTTGCTGCTGACGGCGCAGCATCAGAAGCAGTTCAATTTCACGCTCGACGGTTTGCGCGGTGCCGCAAGCACGACTGAACGGTTGAACGATTTCAAGCGGCGGCTCAGTGAATTGAAGCCCGAAGCTGGTTCGACTGCCGCCTTGGCTGGTTTGGCCGAACGCACGCAACAGCGCTTTGAGGCCGCGCTCGATGATGATTTGAATGTGCCGGAAGCGCTCGCGGCACTACACGATTTTGTGCGCGAGACCAACACGGCATTGGCGCAAGGCGGCGTCAAAGCTGGCGATCAAACCGCCTTGCTGGCATTGGTTGACCGCTTCGATGCAGTCTTGAACATCTTTGGCGAGGTGAAACAGGAACTGCTCGATTCCGAAATTCAGGCGCTCATTGACGAACGGCAAGACGCGCGCAAGAACAAGAACTTCGTGCGCGCCGATGAGCTGCGCAATCAACTGACCGAATTGGGCATCATTTTGGAAGACACGAAAGACGGTTTGCGTTGGCGTAGGAAGTAAGTCAGGTATGGCATTCGAAATCGGCAAATATCAGGAGCAACTCAAAGCATGTTGCGAGCAATTCGAGGTTGTGCGCCTGGACCTGTTTGGCTCCGGCACACGGGCCGATTTCAATGCCGAGCGCAGCGATCTGGACTTCCTCGTCACCTTCGCGGAGCCAACCAGCATCGGCTACTTTGATCGCTACTTCGGCTTGCTTGAGAAATTGGGCGAAATTTTCAATCGCCAGGTTGATCTGGTCGAAGAAGCAGCGATCACCAATCCGTACTTCAGAAAAGTCGTCAACCGGGAGCGAACCCTTGTCTTTGCGCGATGAAGATTTGAAGTTGCTCTACGACCTTGAACAAGCCGCGCGCCTGCTCGCCGAGTTCACACAGGGCAAGACCTTCGCTGAGTATCAGCAATCGGCGCTGTTGCGCGCGGCGGTCGAGCGCGAGTTCGAGATTATTGGCGAAGCGCTCAATCGCTTGCACCGTGACAATCCGGCGCTGGCAGCATGCATCCGCGACTACAGGAAATTCATTGCTTTTCGGAATGTGCTTGCGCACAAGTACGATGTGATCAAGCCCGAAGTAGTCTGGCAGGCGGTGGAAGAACGCCTGCCACTGCTGCTTGAAGACCTCGCCTTGATTCACAATTCGTGAGTGGCTCCATTTATGCTTTGTAGTAACACGCAACAAAACCTTCCTTTACTGATTCGCTGCAACCTATTTGCAGATTAGCCGCCCTCCATCCACACCCGCCCTCACCTTGATCCGTTTTTTTGTCAGCCGTCCGGCTGACGCATCAATCTTTGTAGCCTTTGGAGGTACCAGAAAATGCAAGCTACCAAACTCGAACTCGCAACCGCAAAACTGCCCGCGATCAAAACGCCGCTGCCCGGCCCTGTCGCGCAACAAGTCGTCGCGCACGACGATCAATTCATCTCGCCGTCGTACACGCGCCCGTACCCGCTAGTCATCAAACGCGCGAAAGGCGCGATGATCGAAGACGTGGATGGCAATCTCTTTTTGGATTTCAACGCCGGTGTCGCCGTCTGTTCGACCGGCCACTCCCATCCGCACGTGGTGGAGGCGATTAAAAAACAGGTGAATGACTTTATCCATATCTGCACGGCGGATTATTACTTTCCGAGCCTGCCGAAGCTGGCCGAAAAGTTGAGCGACGCCGCGCCGGGCGCGCACCCCAAGCGCGTGCATTTCGGCAACTCCGGCGCGGAGGCCGTGGAAGGCGCAGTGAAACTGGCGATGTACACGACGCGCCGCCAGAAATTCATCGCCTTTTTCGGCGCTTTTCACGGGCGCACGATGGGCGCGCTCTCGCTCACGGCCAGCAAAGCGCGGCAACGCGGCGGCTTCGGCCCGCAGGCGTTGGACGTGACGCACATCCCGTATGCCAACTGTTACCGCTGCCCATACAACTTGACGCCGGAAAGCTGCGGCGCGTTGGAATCGAAGGGGCCGCATTGCGCGCGCATCATCGAAGACGTGCTTTTCAAAACGACCGTGCCTGCCGAAGAATGCGCGGCCATCGTGTTGGAGCCGATTCAGGGCGAAGGCGGATACGTCGTGCCGCCCGCGTCCTTCCTGCAAACGCTGCGCGAAATCGCCGACCGGCACGGCATTCTGATCATCGCCGACGAAGTGCAATCGGGCTTCGGGCGCACGGGCAAGATGTATGCGTCGGAGCATTTCGATTTCGTGCCGGACATTCTGACGTCGGCCAAGGGCATCGCGTCGGGCTTGCCGCTGAGCGCGACGATTGCGCGGGCCGACTTGATGAACTGGCCGCCGGGTGCGCACGCTTCGACCTTTGGCGGCAATCCGGTGGCGATTGCGGCTTCGCTGGCGACGCTGGAGTTGTTGGAGGACGGCTTGATCGAGAATGCCGCCAAGCAGGGCGCGTACTTGCAGGAAGGCTTGCAGGCGTTGAAGGACAAGCACGCCATCATCGGCGAGGTGCGCGGCAAGGGGCTGATGATCGGGATCGAACTGGTCAGAGATCGTGTCTCGAAAGAGCCGCACGTTGAGGCCTTACATCAGGTCGAGTTGGAATGCTTCCAGCGCGGCTTGATTACGCTGGGCTGCGGCCAGAGCACGATTCGCTTGTCGCCGCCGCTGGTGATTGACCAGGATCAGTGCGACTTTGCGCTTAAGACGATTGATGAAGCTCTGGCCAAGGTCACTGCCGCTTAATGTCAATTGACTCGACTGGAATTTGTGCGGGTCAAGCTGCATGTTTTGCGGCTGTGCCGCCCAATGCCCGGAAGGTCGGAGACCTTCCGGGCATTGGCATTTCTCTTTAGGGGCTACGCCCCACTTGGGGCGTAGCACCTGTAAAATTTGTACGCTCGCGGAAGGTCGGAGACCTTTTGCACATCGGGCGGCACAGCC
>JANOWX010000317.1:0-2883 GCA_031418175.1 Acidobacteriota bacterium
TTAAAGGTTTGCTCGCCTAGGCGATAGGCTGACGCGAAAAACCGCAAGCCGCTCGGCCCCTGGTAGTCATACCCTTGCACCGCGCTTGAGAATTCGCGCAAGCCTACGACCATGCCTAATAGCGAACTGCCTAGCTCTTTGCCCACCGCTTTCAGAAAATCGTCGTCATCCCCGTCGCCGCCGGTGAACGCAGCTTTCATAGCAGCGAGCATAATCGCCGGCACGATGTTGGTCATGATCATGTCGTGGGTCGCGTAGGCGTAGTCTTTGGCGCCGTGCTTCTCGCGTCGCACGATCTCCAAGTTGTGCTGCAGTGTGGTGTTCGCGTAGCTATAAAACCGGGTGAACAGCCCATAGACGTTTGCCCCGCGTTGCACGCCCGCCATGTCGGTGACGATGCCCGAGCCTTGCGCGTCGCTCACCACGCGATCTGCGAACGCAAACGCTTCATTGTCCGATAGCTCCAGCCCGCCGTCGGCCTTGATCGCCACCGCTTTGCGGTACGCCCCCAACCACGTCGGCAGATCGACTGCCGTCTGCATCATGGTGATGGGCATGAAAAACGTATCGCGGAGTTTGACCACCGCGTTGGGCGCAGAGATTTTCTGCTTCAAAATGCGCAGATTTTCAGTCTGCGTTATCGCGCGACTGCGCATAAACTCAGAATTGGCACGCACGAATTCCAAATTTTTTCGCCAGCCTTCGCCCGCCATCGACGCTTGCAAGCCCCGTGCGAACCACTTGTACCCACCGTCTTTAATCCCGCCCAGGCGGTTGATACTTTGGTTGATGCCCACTAACTGCGTGGCACTGGTCATCACACCGTAGGCCAGGGCCGCCACCGTGGCGTTGTTGTTCAACACGCCAAACACACCATCCATCGGGTGGTTGCCAGGCGGGTGCCCTAGCGCCGCTTCCGTCACCAGATTTTGCATCGAAGCGTAGCGCTCGTTGCCGAGGTGCTTGATAAACGCGCTCTTAACCTGGGAGTGTTTTAGCAATCGTTTGGAGTCTACGACCCACGGTTCCCAGGCCAGACGATGGTTGACCGCGGCGATGTGATTAAAAAACACACCAAAGTCCTTGCGCACCGGAATGGCGACATCGACCTCCACGCGCCCTTTGGTGTAGCCGTGCGGGGTAGTCTGCTGGCCCCGCGCGCCGCGCAGCATCGCCGACGCGTCGATCAGGGTTTCAAACGTCTTGGCACGGGTATCGCGCCGGCTGTCGTACATGATGGGGAAATAGCCGCCGGCAAAGGTGCCGTGTTGCGTCTGCAAGGGTTTGGCTTCCACCCACTCGGGCTCAACGCCTGTAAGCTCTTTCTCAAGCGCTCCGATCTCAGTCTTGTATCCATCCAAGTGATCCCACATCGCTTGCAGAAACTGCATGTCTTCTTTGGTCAGCGAGTTAAGCACGGCGGCCATAGTGGCGTCGGTCCAGCCCTCGCCGTCGCGCATGCGCTGGTAATTCACCTCGTTGCCCATGTTCGCAACGACCATAAGCCGGCCTTGGTAGCTCAGGCTGAGCGGCCCGCCATCGCGGCCCACCGCGCCGTCAACCACTTTGGCGGTATTGAACGGCATAAACCCAATGCGCTTGATGAGCGGGCCAAAGAATTTGTTGATGGCATCGGTCGAGCGCATCGTGCGCACCGCCTCGTTGGCGCCGGCCGCGGTCGCGGTGTTGGTGAACAGCCGCGTCGCTTCACCGTTGTCCAGATAGCCGTCCAGTTCGCGGGTCCATGATGACAACTTCTCGTGCCCCGCAACCACCACAGCGCCCGCGTGGCGCGCGAGTGCAACCGGGCCCACGCTCTCTACGCGGTCGGGCACCACGCGCGGCGCATGCGCGGTCGCGCTCGCGGCAAACGCTGCCGCGGCGTTATTCACCTCGCGCTCTTTCGCCGCCGTCATGAGCTTTTGCTTGGCCTTGCCGATGTGCTCGATGCTCTTGACCGCATCGACCAGTTCGCGGAAATCGTTAAGCGTCACGCGCCGGAAATTCTTGCGGTTGGCCTTGTTTTCGAGCTTGGCACTGACGACCGGGCGGACGCCTCTGACCTCTTCGACTTTATCCAACCACAACTTGAGGTCTTCGAGTTCGCTTATGTCAGCGTCCGAGCGTCTTGCGAGGTCATATCCTGCGAGTAGATTCAAAATCTGGTTGAGGTATTCTGGCGCCACGCTGTCTGGCCGCTTTTCCAGCCGGTGGAAATTCTTCAAAGCGCGGTCGATTTCTTTCTCGACGTTGCGCGCTTCGATAGCCGACAAGTTATGCCACATCTGCTGCCGTTTGAAATTGACCGCAGCTTTTTGATCACCTTTTTTCAGCGCGGCCGACGACTCTTTGGCGGCGCGTGTCTCAGAAGCAACGTGCTGGCCCACCTTGATGTCTCCAATGCGCTTGCCACCCATGGTCGCCTTGACCAGGTTGCGCAGCGCCTTGAGCATTTGCGGGCGCCGGCCTTTGCCTTTCTCGCCCAGCACCGCCGTTTCGAGCGCACTGAGTTCGGTCGCCACCATGCGGGTGCGGACCTTATTGTGGATGGCTTCGTCGACCGCTTGCTCGATCGCCCGCGCATCGGTCAAATCGCCGTAGCGGTGGAACATCATCTGATCTGTCATGCCGTCGACTTGCACGTCGCGGGGTTCGGCCGCCACGATATCCCTGATCATCTCATCGCCGGAGTTGTAGCCGAAGATGGGGGCTATCAAGTCGGGGTCGATACCGTCTTTGGCGACCAGACCGTTCTTGCCCGTCGGCAGATACCGCCACGGCGCGGCAGGGTCTTCACCATACGCCGCCTTGATGACTTCGAGGTCGAGCTTATGCTTGGCGAAACCCCCGCGCGTCAGGGCGTTGTACTGATTTTTCGGCAAC
>JANOWX010000318.1:0-8943 GCA_031418175.1 Acidobacteriota bacterium
AACCCGTAAGCCCTTTGCTATAAACGTCGGCATTTTTTGAATTTCAGTAAATCAACTCGTAGGCAATGCCGTAAGTCCTTTATTTGCGGTAAGCCCTCTAAAAATGGACAAAGTCGAGTCATAGAACAGCGCCGTTCGTTAGGGCACTTATGACATCCTTCATTCGCTTTTTCATGTTGTTGTTTGCCTTGCTCGTCATTGCTTCTGCGGCCCACGCACAAGTAGGGAAGCGTCCACAGAATTTCATCGTGATTCTTTGCGACGACCTGGGCTATGGCGATTTGGGCAGCTTCGGCAATCCGACGATTCGCACGCCGCAGTTGGATCGCATGGCGGCGCAAGGCACCCGCCTCAGACAATGTTTTACTGGCGCGGCTCAAAACTCTACGCCGTGCGCCACGGCTCATTCAAAGCGCATTTCATCACGCAATCGGAATACGGCGGCGAAGCGGCAGTGACGCACGCTACGCCGCTGCTGTACAACCTCGACCACGATCCGGCGGAAAAATTCGATGTCGGGGCTAAGCATCCTGACGTGATTGCCGAAATTCGCCGTCTTGCTGAAACACACAAGCAGTGAATTCCGCCGGTTGAAAACCAACTGGATAAACGGCTGCCTGCCAAGGGTACGCCATAAATCAAAGTTTAATTTCAGCGCTCAAAGTCACCCGCAGTATGGTGTGCCGTCTCCTTCGCCAAAAAGACAGACACCGTCGTGATCAACGCCATCCCCGCGATATACAACGCAATTGGCCACGAACGTCCGGTGCGCCGCAACAAGTCCGTCGCGATCAGCGGCGACAATCCACCCGCCAACACCGACGAAAGCTGATAGCCCAGTGACGCGCCGGTGTAGCGCACGCGCGTGCCGAACAATTCCGAAAAGAAACTCGCTTGCGGCCCATACATCGCTGGATGGCATATGGCCAGCACCACGAACATCGCCAGCATCAGCATGCCGCCGCGTCCCGTTTCGATCAGCAAGAAGAAGGGATACGCGAACAAGCCGGTGCCGATGGCGCCAAACAAATAGACCGGGCGGCGGCCCACAAAATCAGAGAGCAAGCCGAACACCGGTAGCGCCATCATTTGCACCAGCGCCCCCCACGAAACGGCGGTCAGAATCTCTGCCCGCGTAAACCCAATCTGCGGTTGCGTGGCATAGGTCAAGGTGAAGACGGTGTAAATATAAAAAGCGGCATTGTCGGCGAGTCGCGCGCCCATAGCTATTAACAAGCTGCGCGGATGCTGGCGAATCGTCTCCAGCAACGGCAAGCGCGCCGCCGTCCCGGCTTGTTTGATCGCTTTGAAGATGGGCGGTTCGACGACGGCCATGCGTATGAACAGCCCCACCGCGACCAGCACGATGCTCAGCAAGAACGCTACGCGCCAACCCCAGCTTAACAAATCCGCTTCGGGCAGTTTGGCGATTAGGCCGAAGACCAAAGTGGAAATTAGCAAGCCGGTGGGCACGCCGATTTGCGGCCAACTGCCATAAAAACCGCGCCGGTTGGCCGGCGCGTGTTCCACCGCCATCAACACCGCGCCGCCCCATTCGCCCCCGACGGCGAAACCTTGCGCCAGCCGCAGCACGATCAAACAAATGGGCGCCCACACGCCAATTTGAGCGTAGGTCGGCAACAAGCCGATCAGCGCGGTCGCCACGCCCATCAACAATAGCGTGAAAATCAGCATGGACTTGCGTCCGATACGGTCGCCGTAATGGCCGCACACGATGCCGCCAATCGGGCGCGCGACAAAGCCCACGGCATAGGTGCCGAACGAGGCGAGCGTGCCCAGCAACGGATCGTAGTTCGGAAAGAACAGTTTGCCGAAGACCAACGCGCTGGCCGTGCCGTACAGAAAAAAGTCGTACCACTCGATGGTCGTGCCGACAAAACTGGCAAAGGCTACTTTGCGAATTGCGGCAACGTCAGCAGGCGAAGCAGGTGCAGGGTTATTCAATGGGCAATCCTTGTTTTGGGTATTGGGTTGCGGGCTATTGGGCAAAGCTTGAGCGCAATTTGACGCCCCAACGGCCGTTTTCCTTGGTGAGAATGTAGAGCGATTCGTAGGTGCCGATGCGCGAACCATCGGCGCGATAGCGGGTGAATTTCGTATCCACGTGGATCTTGTCAGCCGCCGCGTGCACGATGCGGCGCTGCTCCCACTTGCTGTGATGCCAGCCGTCAATCGCTTGCCAGAGCCGCTTGGGGTCTTGCTTGCCGGGCTGTTCCAGCACGCTCATCTTGCCGCTCGCCAAACGATAGTGTGGGAACTGAAAGGTACGTTCCCAGCCGTCCAAGTCCTGCTTGTTCCAGGCGGCCATGTATTCATCGAGCACCTGCATGGCTGCGGCTGCGAGCGCCGGATCAAGGCGTGGCGCTTTTTGTTTGGGCGCTTGTGCCGCGCCCAAAGTGAGCAGTGCGCCTAACGTTACGAGCATCATGATTTTCATTTGACCTCCAAGCCTGGGAACGTTGAGCCTAAATCAAAACAATAAAACTGGGACAATTGGGACCGCGGGCATTCGCCATTCTCAATGCCCAATTCTGAATTCTTTTGCAGGGGCAAGCTGTTGGGAGGGCGCTTCCTGCAAAGAGTTGAGAATGGCGAATTGAGCATTTCGAATGAAACGCCGGAATCATCGTGCCGATTTTGCCTGTTTCGATTTAGCTCGGCGTTGCGTTCGATCAATGCAGAATGCCGAGCTAGGGCTCAGCGTACTGCGTTAGTTTTTCGCGGCGTGTTGCTTGGCCGTCTGTGCCACCGATTGCTCGATTAATTCTTTGAGCACCTTCAGATCAACGTCGGCGAGCGTTTTGATATACAGGCAGCCTTTGCCCGTCTTGTGTTTTCCCAACTTTTGCATCAGTTCCGGCTGCCGCGTGACGCCCAAGCCGTAAAGCGTCAGGTTCTGTTTGCGCGGCGAGAAGCCGGTGAGGAACCAATCATTTTCGCGGCCACTCTCATACTTATAATGATAGTCGCCGAAGCCGACGATGCTGGGCCCCCACATTTTGGGTTTGGCTTTGGTGGCTTTCTGCATCAGCTTCACGATGGCTAAGCAATCCTGCCGTGTTTCTTCATCGGCGATGGCGTTGAGAAAGTCTTCGACGCTTTGCCCGGTTTGTTTGGTTTTCAGTTCAGCCATTCGGTTCTCCTTCGGTCGCGGCGCAAGTTAGCGCCCGCGCCTGATTATTGTTCAAATGCCTTGTTGAATTGTGTCGCGGAAAAATTGCTGACCGGTCGGTAAGTCTAGTAGAATCCCTTTCGGCAGGCAATCATCACACAATCAAGTTCCGCGTTTCGACAATCATCCAACACCGGTTTGCTGGGCAACAGGTAAGCGAACCGCTATCCGTTCGGAGGAAAGCATGCATCAACGACACGTCCATTTGCTCGCGGCAGCATTGTTGCTGGGTTTCTCATTCACGGCGCTGGCCCAGCAAGCGGCGCCGGCCAAACCGCCGGAAAAACAACGCAAGACCGGTTTGTGGCCGCCCGATTGGGTCTACACACTGGCCGAAGGCGTGACCACGCGCGAGATCACGTTTTACAGCGACGGCGTCGGCTGTTACGGCAAAATCTTTTTCCCGAAAGGTTTCTCGCCCAGCGGCAAGACGCCCGGCATCGTGCTGGGACAGGGTTGGGCGGGCAATCATTTCTCGATTGAAAAATACGGCGCGCGTTTTGCCGAACGCGGCATGGTGGCGCTGGTGATTGATTATCGCGGCTGGGGTTCGAGCGACGGCTTTATCGCAGCGGCGCAACCCACCGTCAGTCGGGGCGAAAAGGAACCCGTGCGCGATGACAAACGCTACAGCAATGCCAAGACGGATACCGTGACCAAACGCACGCGGCTGATTCCGCTCAAACAAGTCGAAGATTACCGCAACGCCATTTCTTTTTTGCAAGGCGAACCGGGCGTTGACCCCGACCGCATCGGCATTTGGGGTTCGAGCTTTGCGGGCGGCAACGTGATTGTGGTTGCCGCGCTGGATTCGCGCGTCAAAGCCGTGGTCGGCCAAGTGCCCGCGATCTCCGGCAAGAACTCGCCCGTGGGCCCGGTGCCCTTGCGCGGCGCGGCGCTCGAAGACGCGATCAAACGCGCGCGCACGGGCCAGGGCGGCGAATTCGAGACCGGCTTTTCTTACCGGCGCAAAGTGGATGTCGAGACCAATCAGATGGTCGCCGAGTATCGGCCCTTCCATTATTTGAAAGCCGTCGGTGACCGGCCCGTGCTGCTGATTCCGGCGGAGAAGGAAGAACTCATCAACAATAAAGAAAACGCCATCGCGGCAATGGAAGTGCTGACGGGCCCGAAAAAACTCATCATCGTGCCGGGCATCACGCACTTCGAGATTTATATCAACGAAGCGTTCGAGATCAGTTCCAACGCCGCTGCCGCATGGTTCCGCGAACATTTGGGAATGGAGACGAAAGCAAACCAATGAAACTCTCTGTAAAAGTCTTTTGGGCCGGCCTCTTAGCGCTGGCTTGTTGCTGGGGCTTCAACACGGCCGCGCAAGTTCAGACCGGTAAAGACGCGCCGCCCGATGGCGCTAAGCTCTATGAACAGCGTTGCGCCGTCTGTCACGACAACGCGCAAGACCGCACGCCGCCCAAAGCTCAACTCGCGCGCAAACAACCCGATGAAGTCATCGCGGCCCTGACCACCGGCGTGATGAAAACGCAGGCCGCCGGTTTGAAGGAATTGGAAATTCGCGCGCTGGCTGTTTACCTGACCGGCAAACAACCCAACGGATTGCTTGACCCCGCGCAATTGGCCAATCGCTGCCAGACGCCGAGCACGCCCATCAATCTGAAAACGCCCGGCTGGAACGGCTGGGGCGCCGATTATGACAACACGCGTTATCAACCGAAGCCGGGCTTGAAGGCCGCCGACGTGCCGCGTCTGAAGGTCAAGTGGGCCTTTGCCTATCCGGCGTCAATGGCCATCGGGCAACCGGCGATCATCGGCGACCGGCTCTATGTCACCACCGATTCAGGCCAGGTCATCAACCTGAACGCGCAAACCGGCTGTGCTTATTGGGCGATCAGCGTGGGCGCGCCCGTGCGCACCGCGGTTTCGGTCGGAGCTTTACCAGCCGGCGGCGTCAATACAAGCGGGGCTAAATTCGCCGCCTATTTCGGCGATGAACGCGCAAACGTTTACGCCGTGGATGCCGAGACCGGCAAACAGTTGTGGAAACTGAAACTCGACGATCATCCGGTCGCGCGCATCACCGGTTCGCCCGTCTTGCACGGCGACCGTTTATATGTGCCCGTCTCTTCGGTCGAGGAAGCCATCTCGCGTCCGGACAAATACGAATGCTGCAAGTTCCGTGGCGCGATGGCGGCGCTTGATGCTTACACCGGCAAGCTGCTTTGGAAGACGCATTCCATCCCCGACGAGCCGAAGCCATACAAGAAAAATTCGGCGGGCACGCAACTCTACGGCCCGGCGGGCGCGGCGATCTGGTCAGCGCCGACGCTCGATCTGAAACGTGGCGTGCTCTATGCCGGGACGGGGAATTCATATACCGACGTGCCCACGGGCGGCCCCGACGCGATCATTGCGTTTGAATTGGCGACCGGCAAAATCCGCTGGGTCAATCAGGTGCATCCCAACGACAACTTCATCATGAATTGCCGCCAGCCAGGCCAGGGCAATTGTCCTGAAAACGCCGGGCCGGATTTCGATTTCGGCAGTTCGCCGATTTTGCGCAAGCTGCCCAATGGCAAGGACGTGATTCTGGCGGGCAATAAAGGGGGCATCCTGTTTGCGCTCGATCCCGACAATCAAGGCAAGAAACTTTGGGAAGCCAAACTCGGCCTGGGCACCGCGCTCGGCGGCATCGAGTGGGGTTTCACCGCCGATGCCGCGAATGTTTATGTGCCGCTCGCCGATCCTTTCGGCCCGCCCGAGCAGCGCAAGCCCGGCATCGCCGCCGTGAAAATCGCCACGGGTGAAAAGCTCTGGTTCATCCCTGCGCCCGCAGCGAAATGCAGTTGGGGCGCGATGCGTTGCAACAACGCGCAATCCGCCGCCGCCTCGCTGATTCCCGGCGTAGTCTTTTCGGGCGCGTCAGACGGCCACTTGCGCGCCTATGCGACCGGTGACGGCAAGATCGTCTGGGATTTCGATACGGCGGGGCAGCCTTACGACGCGGTCAACGGCAAACAGGCCAAAGGCGGCACGATTGACGGTGGCGGGCCGGTGATTGCGAATGGCATGCTGTATGTCAATTCAGGCTATGGCCGCATCATTGGGATGGCGGGCAATGCCCTGCTGGCGTTTTCGCCAGATGGTAAGTGATGGCAAGTAGCCGTGATTGTTTTCGATGCGGTACAGGGAGCGGTAGCGACTTGGTACTTCCAGGTTGTACACACGCGGAGTCACCAAGTCGCTACCGCTACTCGTACCGCATCAGGCGATCCCAAAGACCCGCGCGCCGATCAAATCGCGGGCGATGTGGTGACGAACGGACAGGTGCAAGCGAATTGGGGTCTGCATTTGATTGACGCCAACGTCGCCATGGGCAATCTCGTAGACATCGTCGGCCAGCAAGCGAAAGCTTATTTGGCCAAACAGAAGAAGAATTGAGCGCCGAAGAGCATGGAGTTCAGGCTTCAGCCTGTCTTGGAGTGCGCAAACACAGGCTGAAGTCTGAACTCCATGCTCTTTGGCGAAGGAGAAAAGATGAATGTGATGACTAGAGCTTGGTTATTTGCAATTGCTGTGGCTTTCGCCATAACCGTAACCAACGGCAGTTTCAGTGAACGCCAAGCCGCCGCGCAATCCACCGCCAAGCTGGAAATCAAGACCTTGTCATCGCGCCCCGATCTGGTCAGCGGCGGCGATGCGCTGGTCGAAGTAAAAGCGCCCGCTGGCACTGCGTTGAATCACGTGACCCTGACGCTGAATGGCAAGGATGTCAGCGCGCAGTTAAAACTTGATCCGGCCACCAACAGTTGGCGCGGCGTGGTCAGCGGTCTGCGCCTGGGCGGAAACAGCCTGCAAGCAAGCAGCAAAGTCGCGGGCAAAACTGCGCAGGCCGGTCTGACCGTCACCAACTATCCGCTCACCGGCCCGTTGCTTTCAGGGCCGCATTTGACGCCTTACGAATGCCGCACCGTTGAGTCCGGCCTGGGCGCGCCGCTCGACGCCAACTGTTCGGCCAAACAGAAAGTCGAATACTTTTACCGGACAACCGCGAACGCCTTTAAACCTTTACTTGAACCGCGCGGGCCGCGTCCCAGCGATTTGGCGACGACGAGCACTTACGATGGCAGGGCTGTCCCTTATATCGTTCGCGTGGATTCGGGCACGATCAATCGCAGCATCTACCGCATCGCCATCCTAGACGATCCGCAACCAACCGAGGCCAACGAAGCGTGGCAACCCGGCCCGGGCTGGAATCGCAAACTGGCGGTCAGCTTCGGCGGCGGCGCGGGCACGCAATACAATCAAGGCGTCAATCAGGCCAACGCCGCGCTCAATCATCTTTACCTGTCGCGCGGTTTTGCGTTCATGATTTCGACCGAACTGGTCAATCAACAGCACGGCAACGCGGTCTTGCAGGGCGAGACGTTGATGATGCTCAAGGAGTACTTCAGCGAACGATACGGCGTGCCGAAATGGACGGTGGGTAACGGCGGTTCAGGCGGCGCGATTCAGCAACTGGTCATCACGCAGATTTATCCGGGCTTGTTGGACGGCCTGCAACCGACACTTTCGTTTCCCGACTCGTCGCTGCACACGGCGGATTGCGGCCTGTTGCAAAACTTCTGGCGCAAGGCCGATCCCGCCGTTTGGACGCAGGCCAAGAAAACCGCCGTCGAAGGTTTCACGCCCGGCACCTGCGCCGCGTGGGAGCGTTCGTTTGTGCCGGTGTTGACGGCGACCAATGCGAAAGGCTGCGCGTTGAATGACGCCAGCAAGGTTTACGATCCGGTCAAGAACCCCAAAGGCGCGCGCTGCACGATGCAAGAGATGCGCGCCAACATTTATGGCCGCGATCCCCAGACGGGCTTCGCGCGCAAACCGCAAGACAACGTGGGCTGGCAATACGGGTTGGCGGCCTTGAACAGCGGCGCGCTCAGCGTGGACGAGTTTCTCGATTTGAACGAAAAGATCGGCGGCAACGACATTGACGGCAACTTCATTGCCGCGCGCGCGGTGGGCGACCCGCTGGCCTTGCGGGCGATTTATGAAAGCGGCCTGGTCAATTCGGGCGGCGGCGGTTTGGCGAATGTGCCGATCTTGCACGCGCGCCCTTACACCGACGCCATCGGCGACATTCACGACCGGCACCGCGACCTGACGATTCGCGCGCGGCTGCAACGCGCCAACGGACGTGCCGACAATCAGATCATCTGGGTTGGCCCGGCGCGCGAACGCAATCAGAGTGCCCAAGCTGGTGGAATTGATCTGGCGGCGCTCTCGCTGGATACGATGAACAAATGGCTCGACGCGCTCACGGCCGATCCCGCGCCGCTCTCGACCGACAAAGTTGTGCGCCACAAACCCGCCGAAGCGACCGATGCCTGCTGGGATGCGGCGGGCAATCGCATCAACGAAACGGCGACCTTTGACGGGCCGGGCAAATGCAACGCGCTGTATCCGGTGCACAGCGAACCGCGCATGGTGGCGGGCGCGCCGCTGACCAACGACATCGGCAAATGCCAGTTGAAGCCGCTCAACCTTGCCGAATACAAAGTGACGTTCACGGCGGCGCAACAGGCGCGCTTGGCGGCGCTTTATCCCACCGGCGTTTGCGATTTCAGCAAACCGGGCGTGGGGCAAGGGCCGCTCAAAGGGACGTACCTGCGTTATTGAAAACCTGGGTACGCACCGCTTCCAGCGTGCGGTCTCGGCAGCAGACGTACTCCTTCCGGCAGGAAGTGGTCTGACGCCGAGACCGCACGCTGGAAGCG
>JANOWX010000319.1:0-1803 GCA_031418175.1 Acidobacteriota bacterium
GGGCGAAGGCGCGACCAGCCCGTTGGAAGCGAAAGCGTTTTCGTTCGACGTATTGCTGTGGACGTTGATCGAATCCACACCGTCAATGTAAACCGCGTTCGAGCCGAGCCGCGCGCCGCCCGACGAAATGTTCTGCGTGCCGCGACCGAGCGCACCCGCATCATTCAACGGCCCCGACGTGCCGGGCGAAAGCGCCAGCAACTGCGTGAAATTGCGACTCGACAGCGGCAATTCTTTGAGGGCTGTGCCTTCGACGACGCGACCCAATGCGGCGGATTCCGTTTGCAACAGCGGCGCGGCGGAACTGATCTCGACCTGTTCCTTGACCGAAGACGGTTGCAGCGCGAAATCCACCGCAATGCGTTCGGTCACGCTCAGCACAGCGCGGCGCACAGTGACGGCGAAACCCGCTTGCGTGACTTCGATTTCGTATTCGCCCGGCGGCAACGACGGAAACGCATATTGCCCATTGGCATTGGTCACGGTGTCGCGGCGCTCACCATTGGTCTGATTGCGCGCGGCGACTTTGGCGTTGGGCACCAGTCCGCCACTGGCGTCGGCAACCGTGCCGCTGATCGTGCCGCTGACTTGGGAAAATGCCGTAGCCGTTAATAGAGCGGCAAGGGTTAGGAAGAGCAGGAATCGAATTGATTTCATAAAGAGTTCACCTCATAGAGCTTTGTGATTCTATTACTGCGACTGGCAGTATTTGGTCAGCAAGCTCACTACGCTGTTCGGGTTTGGCGTTAGGTTGTTTGTGCTACGGTTTCAATTAGTCCATAGCACTGGTTGACGAATGAAAAAATTGCGCACGACTTCTTCGACTGTCGAATCAGGTTTCAGCGTTTGCCACAACGCCAGGTAATCACGATTGTCATAAGCCAGGCCGGCAAATAACAGACTGCTGTGGCGCATCGGCCAATCCGCATCGTACATCACGTCCGGTTTCAGCGGCCAGCTTTTCTTGTCGCCAATGAATGGAGCCATAAACGCTACGGCCTTGCGCACGCCGCGGCCATCGGCGGTTTCAAACGTCCACATATTGTCTTGCGGCGTAGCAAGTATCTGGCAAATCGTCGTCAGCGCATCCAGATTGAACAGCGAATAGCCGTAAGGTTTCGTGCGCCGCATTTCCAGCGGCAGGCTGCCGTCTGGTTCAATTTGCCCCGGCACGATCACGGTTTTGAAACGCTCGCGGCAGTATTGCTGCAACTCCTGATTGCCGGTCAGCCGCGCGAACATCGCCACTTGCATCACCCAGCAGGTGCCGTGATTATTTTTGGCTTCGCGCTCATCAATGCCGTATTGATGCGTCGTCATCCATTGCAAATAATCGGCGAACCATTTTTTGACACCGTTGAATTCGACTTTCGACAATGTACCTGAGTTTTCAAGCACTTCAATTGAGCGCGCAACTTCGACCAGATGAATCGTGTCAATCACGCCAATACCGCGCCCGGTGAAGCGGCCTTTGATCGCCTGCGAAAATTTCAAATGCGGATTCATCCGCGTGGCTTCATCCAGAAACCAGGCGCGCAAATGCTTCGCCGCGTGTTGGGCGTAGCGCTTATCCTTCGTCAGCTTCCACGCTGCAGTCAGCGCCGGAACCTGCACACTCAACCGCATCAGGTATTTTCGGTGATCGGTGAAGTTATCCGGGTTCGTCATCCCGTCCCGTTGAATGTAAGGCGCGTCAGGGTTCTGTGGATCAGGCCACCAGTAATCGCCTTCAGAAAAGAAATCGTGCAAGCCACCTGCGCTGCGCGGGCTTTTTGACGCCGTGATCGTGATGGGAGCTTCGGT
>JANOWX010000320.1:0-11061 GCA_031418175.1 Acidobacteriota bacterium
CACTCCCGCCCATGAGCCGCCGCCATGACCATTTTTCAAACTACACGATGCATTTGGGTATTCGTAATATAATATATTCCATTGTTATACTTATAGCAACGCGAATCTGCGGAATGTTGAAGAACATTCGAAAAAGCAATACAGCTCTTTTTGTGTTTTTGAAAGTGAGTGCGACGGGACCGTAGCCCCCCCGTACGCATGGGCTGGTACCGCAAACACGCCCTTCCTTACGGTGGGGCTACTGACACGCCATCACCATACTTTCCATTCCGCCTGTCCCTCGTCCCACAACTGGTTGAACTCGACGTTGTCTTTGTACGTGTCGAGGCACTTCCAAAAACCCGTGTGCGGATAGGCGATCAATTCGCCCGCGCGCGCCAGCCGTTCCAGCGGCTCGCGTTCGAGCACGCTGTCGTCATCCAGATAATCAAAAATGCCGCGCTTGAAAACGAAAAAGCCGCCGTTGATCCATTCGCGCAACACAGGCTTCTCTTCAAACTCAGTCACGGCGTTTTGTTCACCGAGTTTCAAAATGCCGAAGCTGGAACGCGGATGCACGGCGGTCAGTGTGGCAAGCTTGCCGTGCGCGCGATGAAAGGCGAGCAGCGCGGGCAGGTCAACACTCGCCAGCCCGTCGCCATAAGTCACACAAAACGTCTCATCGTCGCCGATGTAATTCTGGATGCGTTTGATACGCCCGCCGGTGTTGGTGTCCTGGCCGGTGTCCACAAAGGCGATGCGCCAGTCGTCCTGGCTGCGTTCGTGCCCGCGTTCGTTTTTGACCAATTGCGCCTCGCCTGTTGCGCCGAGTTCCAGTGTGAAGTCGTGATCCAGCCAATGGCGTTCGACGAAATAGCGTTTGATCGAATCGCCGAGATAGCCCAGACACAACACGAAATCATTCAGCCCGTGCGCGGCATAGAGTTTCAGCAAATGCCACAGCAACGGACGCCCGCCGATTTCGATCAGGGCTTTGGGCACCTGCGCGCCGTGCTCGCCCAGCCGCGTGCCGCGCCCGCCGCAAAGGATGACTGTCTTCATCGGATCAACTTGTTCTTTTTCAGGAAGGTGGTCAGCGTGCCGTTGAATTTCTCCGGCTCATCCATCATCAGGAAGTGGCTGACGCCCGGCCAGATTTGATAATCAATGCCCGGCGCCAACTCGCGCACGTAACGTTCGTAATCGGCGCTCCACTGCGGATTGACGGCCATCAGCGCCAACGCCGGCACATTGATCTTATCCTGCTCTTTCCAGATTTCAGGATCGAGCATGCCGTCGAAGGCCGAGATCATCACGTGTTGCGGCGCGCTGAGCATCGCGGCCTTGACCTCATTGCGCGCCTGTTCGTTTTTCATCGCCTGCGTCAGGTAAGTCACCATCTGCTCGGCGTGTTGTTTGTACTCCGGCCCGCGAAACGGGTCGAGGAATTGCTTCATAGATTCTTTCGTGCCCATTGATTTGAGCGTGCCGTCAACGATCACCAGCGCGCGCACTTTGGCGGGGTACTTGCGATAAAACTGGCGGATGACCGGCGTGCCCATGCTGTGGCCGACCAGCACGGCGCGTTCGACCTTGGCATCCTGCAAGACGGCGTCAATGGCGCGCGCAAACAAGTCCATCGAATAGGCAATCTTTTCGGGCTTGTCGCTCGCGCCGTGGCCGGGCAGGTCTACGGCGATCACGCGCGTCTGGCCGATGAAGGCGGGCACGTTGGCTTTCCAGAACGTGGCGTTGCACGTCCAGCCGTGGACGAAGACGAGCGCTTCTTTACCTTTGCCGTAATTTTCATAATGCACGCGCATCCCGTCGAGGTTGGCGAAACGGGTTTGTGGTTTGGGCGTTTGCTGCGCCGAGGCCGGCAGCGCCAGCCAACAGGCGCAGAGCAGCGCCAGCGTTTTGCACACGAGTTGTTTCATGCTTCCTCCTTGAGTTCCGGCTTGAGTTCCGGCTTGAGTTCCAGTAGCGCGCCGATGGTGGCGCGAAACCACGCGGTTTGCGCCAGCCGGGTTTTCGGCAGATTGAGCGTTTCGAGCATTTGATGACTGAAATTGCCCTGCTTCATGTTGAAGTAGGGGTAGAAGGTCTCGAAGTCATCGCTCGCCAACGCCTGCGCAATCTGCTGCGGCGCAAACTCGTCCTTGACCTTCTCTTCGTTTTTCAAGACGGCATAACCGCCGCGCGTCTGGTTCAAGCCCAACAACACGGCGTCGCGCTTCTTATTCTTTTGCCGCGTGATCTCGGCCCGGTAGGCGGCGGCGTCGAAGTCCGGCACGGCGGCGCGGATGTTGTCCGGGTGATACAGATAGTTTTCAAACGTGTAGTAGCCCAACACGAGCAGGTTGGGCAGTGGCTCACGCAGGTTGGCGATCTCGGTTTCCGACAGGTAATCGCGATCCATCAGGCCGTGGAGTTGCGGGCTTTTCTTGGCGCGCAAGTAGACTTCATTCTTGTCCCGCACGCCGACAAAGAGCTGCCGGTCGAAGCCGAGCAGGTTGAAGAGTTGGTCGTTCTGGTTTTCGCAAAGGATGACGCGCTTGTCCTTGAAAAGCTGTGGCAGTACGGCGGCCGGCACGGCGATTTCATAAACGTCGAGCGACTCTTTGGGCTGTGGTTTGAGCACGTGCGGTTGATCGAAATCGAACTGGTCGAAGTCGAGGATGGCGGCGTGCGCGGCTTCGCGGGCGTATTGAATGAAGCCGAGCGAGTGGCTGGCCGTCCAAAGCTGGCAGTTTTCGGGCAGCCAGTTTTCGGTGATCTCTTTGAGCAAGTTGTATTGCAGCGCGGTGTTCAGATGCACGTCGAGTTCGTCAATGAAGTAGATCGTGTCATCATAAAATTGCCGGCGCGTGTGCAAGTTGAACAGCAGATTGAGGACTTCTTTTTCGCCGCTACTCAACAGGTCGTAATGAATCTCCGATTGTCCTTTGCGGAAGCGCATGTCTGGTGGCAAGCCGTTCAGCGCCGGAATGATGGCGTGTAGTTCCAGGGCGACAGCCTTATCTCCTTTGAAAACGCGCGCCAAGGCATTGTTGATTGGGGCGACATATTTATCCCTGATTTCTTTTGTCGCATAACTCTGTTGGTCAAAGATGTCGCGTACGAGCCGATTGGTTTGAATGTCCAGGTCGTTTTCAAACCGCTGGTCAAACTCAATGTAATTTGACGGTCTATCGGCATTGGCTGCAATGATGCCCTCTTGCGCCGTCCGAGTGGTTCTGGTCAATTTCGGGATTTGCCGCAAGGCGCTCCGCCCATAGAAATTTTTAGGGTCCTGGGCTGGGCTTAAGGTCTCGCCATCCGTTGAAATAATTTGAATGCCGCTGCTAAAGCTCAACTCTGCCAATGCTGGTTGTTCCGTTTTTTGGTAGTAGTCATAGAGCTCAGTTTTGGTAAAAGGGTCAGGTGCGGCGCGTTTTTTATGCAGCTTCGTCACAAAGCTCCCAAATGAGCAAGACTCGAAGGCATCGAAGACGCAACTCTTCCCGCTCCCATTTGCCCCGATCATCAACACCAGCTTTGGCACCGGTTGTGCCATAGACAGATCAATCGTCAGATCAGTGAAGCGTTTGAAGTTTTGTAGTCGTAGCTTGCTGACAAACATAGCGCAGTCTATCAATCCTTTCCTGAGTGTTGTTCTCGCTCCCAGATTTTGGCGTATTTCAGGAACACACTGTAGGCCGTGAACATTGCAATAATCAATCCCTGCACGCCGTCGCGAAAGCCCTGTTTGAGCAGGTACGTGCGCACGAACGCCGCAATCGGCAGCACAAACAAATCAATCATGCGCGCCTGCTTGCCGTGCTGATGCAGATGCTCCGCCGCCAGCGTGGTGTAGCTGTCGAGCACGCGATGATGCTCGCTCAGATCACGTTTGGTGTAATGCAGCAACTCGCCCGGCAGCGTCTCGACGCGCCCGCGCACGTGCGCGACTTCGTGCGGCGCGACGCCGTCCCAATAACTGGCGGCCTTGCGGTAAAGCCGCATCTGGTAATCGGGATACCAGCCCGAATGCTCAATCCAGCGGCCCAGGTAAAACGTGCGCCGCGCGATCTGGAAGCCATCCGGCAACGTCGCCGCATCGCGCTGGCGCAAGGCTTCGATGGCCGCGCGCAACTCCGGCGTCACGCGCTCATCCGCATCCAGCCAGAAAATCCAATCGCCGGTCGTCTGCGCGTCAGAAAACTGATGCTTGTCTTTGTAACCACGGAATTCGCGTTGGAAGATTTTGCCGGTATAGCGGCGCGCGATCGCCACCGTGTCATCGGTCGAAGCCGAATCGCAGACGACAATCTCATCCGCCCAGGCAACCGATTCGCAGGCGGCGGCGATGTTGGCGGCTTCGTTAAAGACGTTGATTTTGACGGAAATGTTCAAGCGGGCTTCAGGCTTTCGGGGGCTTGGGGATTTGCAGGAAGAGCGACGCGACCTGGCAGGCGAAACCGGGCAAGAGCGGCGAGGTCAATTCGTCTTCCTGGTGTAGCGTGGCGGTTTGCGCGAGCCGGGCGCGCTGGCTGCGGAAGACTTCGACGCGGCCCTTTTGCCAATCCACGATCCAATACTCGCGCACGCCGCGCCGCGAATAGAGTTTCAGCTTGGTGTCGCGGTCGCGGGTTTCATTCTGCCAGCCAGGCGAAATCACTTCGACTGCCAGATCGGGCGCATCGTGCAGCTTGCCGTCGTCGCCGAGAATGTGCGGCAACCGCTCGGCGCTGACCCACACGACATCCGGCGCAACTGCATCGTGAATGCTAAAGATTATGCCGGGCGCGATGTTGGCGACACCCAAACCAGTCTTTTCATCCCAATTTGTCAATTCCAGCGCGAGCCGCGCGCAAACATACTGATGATGCCAGTGCGGTTGTACGGTTACATAAAGCTCTCCTTCGATAAGTTCGCGGCGCAGGCCGTCTTCCGGGAACGAGTCCAGGTTGTGGATGGTGTACAAGAGGTCAACTGATGGTTTGCGTAAGGCGCTCACGGTTCTTCTCCTTGAATGGGATGGCGGGATTGTACACTGGGCTTGCGAAGGAAGAATAGCCGGGCCTGCCTGCCAAGCTGAGCCAAGCTGAGCCAAGCTGAGCTTGACGTAGATTAGTTGCTGCTTTACCTTCGCGCCGTGAAAGGAGCTTGTTTATGGAAGCCAGTAACCTTGAAGTACGTGACCTACAGCAGAAGTATGAAAACCTCTCCGGCAAATACACGGAGCTTTTATCCATCACCTCGAGAATCCAGGGTGAAGTCGCGGAGATCAAGCGCGTCTCGACCAGCTTTGCCCAGCAAACCAACTGGCAATTACTCGGCTTCTCCGTGGTGATGGCGAGCGTGATGATGGGCGGCATCTACTACCAGACCAACGCGCTGCGCAATGAATTCAACCCCAAGCTTGAAGCGTTGCAAAAGCAGATGGATTTGCGTTTTGAAGCACAGCAACAACAACTTCAGCAACTCCAAAAGAATCTCGACGCGCGCTTTGAAGACTTGAAACAGGAAGTGCGCGCCAGCAAAAAGTAACCTCAGCCTTTGCCGTTGCCATTCAAGCCCAACAATGGCCGCAACGCCTGTCCCGTATACGACTTCTTATTCTTCGCCACCAACTCCGGCGTGCCTTCCGCCACGATGCGCCCGCCTTCCGCGCCGCCTTCCGGCCCCAGATCAATCAACCAGTCGGCGGATTTAATCACGTCCAGGTTGTGTTCGATGATGATGACTGTGTTGCCCAGTTCCACCAGTCGTTGCAGTACGTCGAGCAGTTTGCGCACGTCTTCAAAATGCAGCCCCGTCGTCGGCTCGTCCAAAATATAAACCGTGCGGCCCGTAGCGCGCTTCGACAGTTCCTTCGCCAGCTTGATGCGCTGCGCCTCGCCGCCCGACAGCGTGGTGGACGATTGGCCGATCTTGATGTAACCGAGGCCCACTTCATACAGCGTTTGCAACTTCTGCTTGATCTGCGGATGGTTTTCAAACGGCACCAGCGCGTCTTCCACGGTTGTGTCCAGCAGCTCGGCGATGCTCTTGCCCTGGAAGCGCACCTCCAACGTCTCGCGGTTGTAGCGTTGCCCGCGGCAGACTTCGCACATCACATAAACATCGGGCAGGAAGTTCATCTCGATGCACTTCAGCCCGTCGCCCTGGCAGGTATCGCAGCGTCCGCCTTTGACGTTGAAGGAGAAGCGGCCCGGCTTGTACCCGCGCTCGCGGCTTTCGGGCAACATCGAAAAGAGATCACGAATGGGCGAGAAGAGACCCGTATATGTCGCCGGGTTTGAACGCGGTGTACGCCCAATCGGCGATTGGTCAATCTCGATAATCTTGTCTATATGTTCCAGGCCCTCGATGGCCGCGTGCGCGCCGGGTTCGGCCAGGCTGCGATAGATTTTGCGGGCCAGCGCGCGATAGAGAATGTCTTCGACCAACGTGGATTTGCCAGAGCCGGAAACGCCGGTGACGACCGTGAGCAAGCCGAGCGGAAAAGTGACATCCAGATTTTTCAGGTTGTGCTCGGTCGCGCCGCGCACCGTCAGCGCCTTGCCGTTGGGCGCGCGGCGCTGCGCCGGGACGGCGATTTGCCGCACGCCGGACATGTATTGGCCGGTGATCGAATCCGCCGCGCGCGCGATTTCATCCGGCGTGCCCGCCGCCACCAGCAAGCCGCCGTGCGTGCCCGCGCCGGGGCCGAGGTCTAAAACGTAATCGGCGCGCCGGATGGTCTCTTCGTCGTGTTCGACCACCAGCACCGTGTTGCCGATGTCGCGCAAGCGTTCCAGCGTCTGCAACAGCCGTTCGTTGTCGCGCGGATGCAAACCAATCGAAGGCTCATCCAGCACGTAAAGCACACCGCGCAATTGCGAGCCGATCTGCGTCGCCAGCCGAATGCGCTGCCCTTCGCCGCCCGACAACGAGGCTGACGGGCGATCCAGCGACAAATAGCCCAGGCCGACCGCGTTCAAAAAGCCTAGGCGTTCGCGCACTTCTTTCAAGATGCGCCCGCCGATCATCTCTTCGCGCGCGCCGAGCTTCAATTCGGCGAAAGCGGCCTGTGCGTGTTCAATCGTCAACGCGGCGTAATCGGCGATGGATTTGCCGTTGAGCTTGACCGCCAGCGATTCGGGTTGCAGCCGCGCGCCATTGCAAGCCTTGCAAGCAATCGGCGAGATCAACGACTCCAGCGCCGTGCGCGAATTCTCGGCGTAAGCATCCGCCTCGCTTTGCAGCTTTTTCATCGCGTCCAGCAAAAACGCCGTCGCGCCCTTCCACTCAGCCTGATATTTGTAATCGCCGTAATGGAACTCCAGCTTCTGCTTGTCGCCCAGGCCGAAGAAGAATGCGTCCTTCGCCTTCTTCGGCAGCTTGGCAAACGGCGTGTCGGCTGGCTGCTCGAAATGGCGCGCGACGGCAAACAGGGCCTCGCGCAAATAAGCATCGGTCGCCTTGTCTTCATCGCCGGTGAAGCGGATTTGATTGAGCGGCTGCGCTTCATCCAGCACCAGCTTGCGCGGATCAACTTCCAGCGTGGTGCCCAGGCCATTGCATTCCTTGCACGCGCCGAACGAGGAGTTGAACGAGAAGGAGCGCGGCTCCAATTGCGGCAGCGAGAGGTCGCAAAACACGCAGGCCAGCTTTTCGGAATAGAGCCGCTCCGCGCCGTCCACAATCGAGACGACCACGATGCCGTCGGTCAGCTGCGTCGCCGTGCGCACCGATTCTTCCAGCCGCTGGGCGATGCCGGGTTTGATGAGCAGGCGGTCTACGACGACTTCGATGGTGTGGTTGCGGCGCTTGTCCAGCTTGATGTCGTCGTCGGCGTCCAGCGTGCGCATCGCGCCGTCAATGCGCGCGCGCGTGAAGCCGCCCTTCAACAGCTTCTCCAAGTCCTTTTTGAATTCGCCTTTGCGCCCGCGCACGATGGGCGCGAGGATCATCACGCGCTCGCCTTCGGGCAATTCCTTGACGCTCTGAATGATCTGCTCGGTCGTCTGCTTCGAGACGGGCCGCCCGCATTGATGGCAATGCGGCTGGCCCGTCGAAGAAAACAGCAGGCGCAGGTAATCGTAAACCTCCGTCACCGTGCCGACCGTCGAACGCGGGCTGCGGCTGGTGGTTTTCTGTTCGATGGAGATGGCGGGCGAGAGGCCCTCGACCGCGTCTACATCGGGCTTTTCCAACTGTTCAAGGAATTGCCGCGCGTAGGCCGACAGCGATTCGACATAGCGGCGCTGCCCCTCGGCATAGATCGTGTCGAAGGCCAGCGAGGATTTGCCGGAACCGCTCAGACCGGTGACGACGGTGAGTTGGTTGCGGGGGATGGTGAGCGAGATGTTTTTCAGGTTGTGCTGGCGCGCGCCGCGCACGGTGATTTCTTTAATTGCCATTGTGTCGCGCTACAGATGAAAAATCTTGGGGGAAACGAAACGCGGATTGTAGGGGGCGGGCGGCGAGGCTGACAAGCCGTGGCTTTTTCAATGTATGGAGTGCGCCAACGTAAGTTGCTCGACGCCGCTTTGGCTTTCGCCATTCAGCGATTTGAGACGCCGCGGAAGTTTCGAGCCGTGAACGAAAGCGGCGTCGGGCATTAAAGCTCTGGCGCACTCCATAACGTTACCGTTCCGACTCCGCCATCCAGTTCGTCACGACCGTGAACGGCGGCACGCTCGCTTCGTCCGCGCTCGTCACAAACAGAAACCGCTGCCCGTCGCCCGTCAAATCCTTTTCAGCTACGCCATTGACACTGCCACGTTATGTGCCTACTCTGCGCTTGAAAACAGCAACCGAACACCGACCGTATGGCAGGTCTCATTGAGCAATCAGTGATAGGTTGTTCCCCCTAACCATGGGGGTTTTTCATTTATCTGCAATCTGCGGCTTCATCCGCAAGCAGGAGGCAGTCGAATGTCAAAAGCCTATCAAGTTATTACTGAACAAGGGCTGGTGATTCCTCCGGCGCTCTGCGCTTCTGCTCAACTTGGCCAACTGGGTAGCGAAGTCTTACTGGAAATCGAAGCAGGTAAGATTGCGATTCGCCCGGCGCGCCGCCGCCGCCGCGCGACGGCGCGCCGGGCGTTACCTGCTAACCACGCTGGGCGATGCTTTGAGTCTTGGCGCACCGTCTCTGCAAGGACAAAATGCCGAAGCGATTTGGTCGTTTACCGTCAGCCGTAGCGCCAGCGGTGAATATCGCGGCGAATTGCGCCTGAATGCTGAAACCGGCGAAGTCAGCGCCTGGCTGCCCACCTCTGCCCCAGCAGCAACCGTCCGCGCGTGAACCTCACACCCTATCAACAAGAGCAACCGCACACTTGCGCCGTCGCCTGTTTGCGCATCGTCGCCGGGTCTTTCGGTGTCGCGCGGACGGAAGCCGAATTGCTCCCGCTGTGTGACACGACGCTCGACGGCACAACGCCTGAAAACCTGACGCACGCGGCCCGGCAATCTTTGGAGTGCGGCGGCTCGACGCCGCTTTTCGTTCGCTGCTCAAAGTTTCCGGTTCGCCTCGAATTGGTTAAAGGCGAAAGCAAAAGCGGCGTCGAGCCGCCGCACTCCAAAACCTCACCGCTTCGTGCTCGTTGCGAAGAGCGCCACAGCCTGGGTGCGCAGTGCTTCCAGCCTGCATGCTTGGCAAGGGGCGCAGCGGCAACCAAGGGGCGAAACGCCGAGTCCTTCTCGGTAAATGCCTGCACTATCTTATCGCCTTCAGTGACACGTAACAGCCCTTGATCCAGTGTGCCGAGCAAAATGACGCCATCCCGATTCCATGCTCCTCCGCGTAAAACATCATTGACCTGACAGATAACCTGCGCGGCTCCATTCGAGAAGGAGATTTTCTTGAGCTTGTTCCCAACCACAACTGCGATAAATCGGCTGTCAGGCGACCAGAAATGAGTGTTGCCAAGGCCTTCCGTTCCTGCGACTGGTTTTGCCTCGATGGCATTGAGTGGGCGCAGCCAGAGCATCGGCACGCCTTTCGGATCAGGCGCGTGAAACGCCACGTACTGCCCATCCGGTGAAATCGAAATTGGCAGGACATTCCCCACCTTCTCCGGCAGCGGAATCGCCAACCGAATTGTTTGATTGTCTGCTGCGGGCTTGCGCGCGAAATACGCCCACGCAAAAAACAATGCGGTCAGCACAGCAAACGCCGTCGCCGCCAGTAACAGCTTTTCGCGGCTCAGCCAGTTTGTTTTAGCAGGCAGTGTGCCAATCGGCGCGCCACTCAGTTGTGCTCCTGACGGCGTGGTCAAGGTTTCCAGCGCAAAACCTAAATCGCTCGCCGACTGAAACCGCCGCTCCGGCTTCTTTTCCAAACACCGCCGCACGATCTTTTCCAACTGCGGCGAAATCTTCGCGTTCGACTCGCTCAACTCCGCTGGTTCATCCTTGAGAATCGCATTCATCAACTCGACCAGCGAAGCGCCGGTGAAGGTCCGCCGGCCCGACAGCATTTCGTGCAGGATGATGCCGAAGCTGAAGATGTCCGAACGATGATCCGCCTCCTGCCCACGCACCTGTTCTGGCGACATGTAGCCGACCGTGCCCAGAATCACACCCGGATTCGTCAACGGCTTCAGCGTAGCCGCTTCCGAATCTACGCCCCCGGCGAGCTTCTGCGGCTTCAACTTCGCCAACCCGAAATCCAGAATTTTGACGCGGCCATCCGTCGTCACAAACAAATTCTCCGGTTTCAAATCACGATGCACGATGCCTTTCTCATGCGCGGCGGCCAGCCCGGCGGCGACTTGCTGCGCGTATTCAAGCGCCTTGCGCACCGGCAGCGCGCCTTGTTCAAGCTGCGCGCGCTTCCTGCTCGAAGCGTTTCAGCCGGTCGGCGTCTTTGGCAAAGTCGGCGGGCAGGACTTTGATCGCCACGGCGCGGTCGAGCCGCGTGTCTTTGGAGCGATAGACCTCGCCCATGCCGCCCGCGCCGAGCGGCGCAAGGATTTCGTAATGATTGAAGCGCGTGCCAGCGGCAATCGCCATCGCGTTGGCCCCCTGCGGATTGTTTGATGGGTAGTGGCGAAGTCTCCGGTGGGATGTGTCAGTAGCCCGCGCGTCAGCAAGGGCTCGACT
>JANOWX010000321.1:0-15755 GCA_031418175.1 Acidobacteriota bacterium
TGTTCGAGTTCTCCAACACAGGCTGAAGCCTGAACTCCATGCTTTTGTGCCTTGGTTTGGCAATGAAATGGTTGGCATCCGCATTACGTATTACGCGCTTCGCACACGACCCGGAAACCCACCAGCGGATCGCGCAGATCGGGCTGATGATTGCTGCGGCCGGCGTTGCGGCAATAGTTCGGCAGGCTGTACCACGAACCGCCGCGCAGAACCCGCGAGGTGCCTTTGGCCGGGCCGAAAGGATTGACGCTGGGGCTGTGCTGGTAATAGTTGGCGCCGTACCAGTCGTGACACCATTCCCAGACATTGCCGTGCATATCGTAAAGGCCCCAGCCATTCGGCTTTTTCTCGCCGACCGGATGCGTGTGGTTGCCGGAGTTGGTCAGGCACCAGGCGTATTGCACGATGAATTCCTCTTCGTCGCCGTAATTGAATTGCGTCTGCATCCCCGCGCGGCAGGCGAATTCCCATTCGGCCTCGGTCGGCAGCCGGTAGATACGGCTGGTCGCATAGCTAAGCCGCCGGCAGAACTCGAACGCTTCATCCCAGGTGACGCTATCCACGGGATGGTTGGGCCCGTTGAAATGGCTGGAATTCGTGCGCATCACTGCCCGCCATTGCGCTTGTGTGATCGGATATTTGCCGATGTAGAAGGGCGAGAGTGTCGCGCGGTGTTGGGGGTATTCGTCGGCGTAACCCAGTTTTTCAGGCGAGCCCATCAGAAATTCGCCGCCCGGAATCGCGTGCATTTCCATCCGCACATTCAAGGCGATGACCTCGGTATACGAGCGCATCCCCTTGGGCGTTACCGCCGCCGGAGCTGGCGTGGCAAAGGCGCCGGTCAAATCTATGTTGGGCAGCACATCGCCCTGACTGGGTTTTTCAACCTCGTGGGCTAATTGATCGTCGCGGCGCAAAGAGGTCGGTTGGTCAATAAAGGGCCGCTGGTTTGGTTTGGAATTTATTGGACGCGGGTTGTTGTGCGCAGCCCTCCCGTTGGCTGGTTCCTGAGCCGCCTGGGGCGCTGGTTTTGCTGCTTGTGCCGGTTTGGCGCTGGGTCTGCGTTGCTCATTTCGTCCGGCGGCGGCGGGCTCAAGCAAGCGTTTTCCATCGTCCTTATGTTCAATGACGAAAAGACTGGTTGGGCGCAAATGCCCTGACGAATTGGACGGTGCGTCTTTGACAGGCTTCTCATGCTGCAAAACGACAGGGGCTGGCACCGCTTCGGCCAGCGTGGGGGCAGGTTCGCTAGTTGCGGTCTCAGCAGCCAGGACATTCACCATGGTAGCGGGCTTTTGTTGCTCGTGGCTTTGTTGCTCCGGCGCGGCCCCAGCGGGTTCGTGCACTTGAAAATCTATGAGCGTATCGAAGCGTTGGCGTTCTTCATCCGCTGCGCCAGTCTCTGCCGGAAAACCTGTGACGGTATCGAATCGCTGGCGCACCGGCTCGGCTTCACCCGGCACTTGAGCAGACAAGTCCTCAATGGTTGCGTAGGCTTGCCGTTCGGGGACAACTGCGGGCACTGCTTCAGCCGCTGGCCTAGCTTCGGAAGCAGCTAAGGGGGCAGCCACTGCGTCTTGAACTTGAACTGCGCCAACGGGTGATTGGTTACCGGTTTGAACCGAAGCCGCCGCCTCAGCGGCCGGTTGCGGCGGTTCGTTTGCGCTGGCCGTGTTGTCCGCTCTGGCCTCAACCGCGACAGCCTGCGTACTTGCTACAGGCGGATTGAGGGGCGTTCGGTTGGTGCTTTCAACCGGCGCGCTGGCTGCGGGCACAGCCAGCACGCGCTGCGACGGCGCCTTGACTGATTGTTTTTCAAACGGAGGGGGGGCCGGGGATCCGGGCGAACCAACGCTCACCGTATGGGGCGGTACGGAGTTCACGCCAGGGTTTGTATCGAACTTCAGTTCCGAGAGGATTTGCGAATCTATGCGTGAAAGTTTGGTGCGCGCCTGCCGTAACACCTCACGCATTGCTTGCGCGGTGATGGGCCGTTCGTTCTGGTTGAGCGAGCAGGCGCGTTGCAAGGCTTCTGACACGGGCCGGGGAAAGCTGGGATTGACCTCGTGCAAAGGACGCAACGGGTCGGGTTGCGCGCTCAGCGTCTCGATGGCGCGCGAGACGGCATCCGGCGGCATCTGGCCTGACAGCAGGCAATGCATGGTTACGGCCAGCGAATAAATGTCGCTGCGCGCGTCCGTCCCCGAACCGCGCATCTGTTCGAGCGGCGCGTAATTCGGCGTGTAACCCTGAATGCTGGCGCTTAAGGTCATCCCCGATACGGCGCCTTTGGCCAACCCGAAATCGAGCAGGATGATCTGTCCATTCGGCATCAATTTCAGGTTTTGCGGTTTGATGTCGCGGTGGATGATGGGCGGGTCGTGCAGATGCAAGTAATGCAAGGCGTCCAGCAATTGATCGCCCCAGTCCAACACCTGAGTAATGGGAAAGGGGCCTTCGCCGTGTTCGATGCGGTCGCTGAGCATCTCGCTCAAGTCCTGGCCGGGAATGAACTCCATCACAAAAAACTGGCTGCTGTCTTCCGTGATGAAATAATCAATGACGCGCGGCAGCGCATTGTGGCGCAACCCGTAAAGCAAACGCGCCTCACGTTCAAAGGCCGAGCGCGACTGCTCATCCACAAAGCGGGACTTCTTCAGCACGACCGTGCTGCGCAGATTCATGTCGGTCGCCTGATAAATCAGACCCATCCCGCCCTTATCGTTGAACACGTGTTCAACCTGATAGCGGTAATTAAGGACGGTTCCTTCGATTGTCGTAGCCAATTGAACGCTCAATGCAACTCACCTGGGGAAACCACATCATTCCCACCCAAACACCAAAATAAACACCAAGCTACCTGAGCGTGCAGGTAGGGTGGGGGAGATAAATTTATATTCGTACGCCGCTCAAAGATGTGTGCGCCACATCATTAGAATAGTTTCTGCCGGGGATACAGCATGCATGTACCACGCTTGGCGCGAATGTTTACCATATTTCCACTTAGCGAGCCAACCACATTTTCATACTTCGGCTGACAAAATCCGAAGCATCTTGCTGAACGAAGTGTCCGGCTTTCGGCACCGTGACCAAAGTCAGGTCCTTTTCCAGCCATTCCCAGGTGTTGTTAAGCGCGCCCGGCAGCAACGCTGTGTCGTCCAACCCGTGAATCATCAAGACCGAACATTGCACCTTCGGCATGGGTGTTTTGTTCTCCTGATAGGGTTCGCGTGGGTAATTGCGCTTGTAATAATTCAGCATCGCCTCGAAGTCCGACCGGTTGAAGGCCTCGATATATTTTTTCTTGGCCTCGGGGTCTTTGACCCAAAAGGCGATCCCTTCAGCGTTGATCTTGGTGTGCGCATCCGGCTGTTGGAAGTTGCGTGCATATTGCGAATTCTTCTGCTGCGCAGGGTTGTTCGCCAATTCGCGCGACAGGCCGGTCGGGTGCGGCAGATTCAGAATGATCAACCGCTCGACCATCTGCGGCATATACATCGCCACCGTCCACGCCACCATCCCGCCCCAATCGTGGCCGACGATGATGGCTTTGTCGCGTTTGTGATGCTTGACCACCGCCGCCACATCGCCCGCCAGCAGTTGCATGTCGTAATTTTCGACGCCCATCGGCTTATCGCTCAGGTTGTAGCCGCGCTGGTCAATCGCCACGACGCGATAATCATTCGACAGCGCCACCAACTGGTCGCGCCAGGTGAACCAGAAATCGGGGAAGCCGTGGATCATCACCACCAGCGGCGCGGCACTCGGCCCCAAGGCCGCGAAGTGAATCTTGACGCCCTTTGAATCGGCGTAACCGTGTTCGACTTTGGCGTCGAGGTCGTTGTTGTCGGCTGCCAAGGCGGTCGGCGCCAGCAGCGAGGTCAAGAAACAGCAGAGCACGAAGGTTTTCATCGGTTGTTCTCCTAGTGAATTGAAGCAGTTGTTGATTGCCGGATGTTCAGGCTAAAGGGTAGTGAAGACGCGCGGAAAGGGCAATAGCGAGGCCGCTCAGGTTGAATCGCAGTCAGTGATATTGTCAGTCGCCCGCCTGCGCCAAGTGCAGTTTGAGCAGCGGGCCGACACTTTCGGTTGCGCATTCGGCCAGTCCCAACGGCACGACGCCGCGCGCCGCATCCGTCACGTTGTCCATCCGGTTGGTGGGCACAATCTGCAAGCGGCGCTGCCGGATGCGTTGCAGACGCTCTGCGCCCAACGCCTGACGCTCGGCGGCCAGGTTGCCAGTAAAGGCGCGCACTGTGCCCGCTTCACGCAAAGCATCCTTATCAATCAACGCGATCTCACGCGCGCGCAGATTGGTCTGTAACAAGTCGCCGGTTTGCAGATAAAGAATGCCGCCACCGCGTCTGGCTTCGGGCGTGATGTGGCCGATGGCCGCGCCGTAGCTGACACCGGAGTAGCGGCCATCGGTCAACAGCAGCGCCAGTTTTTTCAAATGGCGATTGGCGTTGATGTGCTGCATCGGCGTAAACATCTCTGGCATGCCGAAAGCTTCGGGGCCTTGGCCGCTGATGATGACGGCGAATTTGAGCTGGTTCGCGTGCAACAGGTGATCGAAGAGTTCAGCCCGTGAAAGCGCCGCGATCTGCGCGTCCGCCGGTCGTTGCGCGTTGTGCGCGTAGATTCGCAGCAAGTCCTGCTGCGTCAGGGCCGCGTGTTGCTTGACTGATTCGAGAAAGTGATCGTCGAGCAATTTGGCGTTGGTTACGTCTTCGTTTTCAAAATACAGCACGATGGCGAGTTTCGTGTCGAACTCGTCGAGTTGCGCATCGGTCATCCCGCTGATTTTCACGACGGCGGAGTCAAAGAAATTGCCGCGCAGCACGTCAATGCCGCTGATCGGACGGCGCGGTTTGCTCAGAATGATCGGGTTGGTTGTCACGCCCGTCGCCGCCAGGTTTGTCGTATCGGCCAGCCGCGCGCGCCAGGTCGTACCGGTCGCGGTTGGCGCGTCCAGGCGCATCGGCACGCCGTTGTTGAGCAATTCGTACATCACGGTTTCCATCCCGCGAATCTGCCCGGCGCAACATTGCTGGGCCAATTCAAAGATCGTGCGGCCTTGCGTCAGGCTGTAATCGAACAGGTCCGGAATCGGCGTCGCGCGGCGAATGCGGTCGTATTCGTGAATCGAGAAATCTACGCCCGCCGCAATGATGCAGGCGACGAAATGCATCATCAGATTGGTCGAGCCGCCCGTCGTCGAATGAATCCGCACGGCGTTTTCGAGGTTGCGCTTGACCATCTCGGCTACTGAGTAGTCCGGGTTGTTGCAATACGTGAAGAGCGCGTCCACCGCCGCATTGACGCGCGTCTGATCCGGCGGTTCGGTCAGCAGTTCCAGCGCCGGATGCACCAAACCCATCCCCGCGACGATATGCCGTGACGAATTGCCCGTGCCGTTGAAGGCGCAAATGCCGCCCTTGCCGTCGCAGGTGTGCACGGCCAATTGTTTTTCCAACTCCTTGCGTTTGGCTTGCGTCAGCAACCCGGCGGCGATGGCGCGCGTGAAGACGCCTTGAAAGGCCTGATTGGTCGTGCATTGCAAGACGTATTGTAAGGCGTCGCGCATATCGTCGGCAATGGCGGATTGGTTTTGGGTGTCGGCGTGGTGGGCGAGCGCCTCGATCTCGGCGCGCAAGGCGTCGGGGAAGCTGCCGCCTTTCAACACGTGGGCGGGCGCGAAGGTGGCGAAGACCGGCGCATCACCGCGTGCTTGGCGCGTTATGTCCAACGCGGCGAGCGCCACGATGGCGGCGGTCGGTTGTTTGTCGCAGCCTTGAATCACAAAGGCGCCGTGATAACACTGCGCCTCCATCTGATTCACGATCATGGCGGTCATCGCGTTGCGCGATTCCAGCGAATAACACATCCCGGCATTCGATTGCGCCGTGCCGTCGCACAGCACCGGCGTCGAAAACGCGAATGGCACGCCGCCGTTTTCCCAAATGCGGATGGCGGCGCGCGCGGTCGTTTCGTAATCCATGATGTGCGCCGGGTGATCGGGCGAACCTCCGATGATGGCGATGCGCGGGGCGTTTTCATCCAGCCGTTCGACGATTTCGGCCAGTGAATAAGACAAGTCGCGCACGCCGTGCAACAGCCGCGCCCGATCCAAGATACCGGCGACGCAGATCGGCTCATTGGCCTTGCCTTGGACTTCACGTTGATAGGGATTGTCGCCGCGTGTGATGCGCATCATTTCAGCCACAGTCAAAGCTCCTCAGAGAATGTCCGACAAGCTGCCAGCTTGTCGCGGTTACCGGATTAAGCACGTCGCGGTGTCAACGACAAGCTAGCAGCTTGCCGGACGATGACGCCGCGTGCTTTTCATCAGGCCCGCTGTCAACGCGGGCAAACCTAGCAGGCTGCCTGATGAAAGACAACGGTGTGCCGTAGACAGCCGGGAACTTCTCTTTCGCGTGGGCGTAATCAGCGTCTAAGTCATTCGCGAACTGCCAATTGAAGAGAATTTTTTGAAACTGTGCCTGAACTGAGGTCGTCTTCCCGTTCAGATCGCATAAAACGATCACCCAATTGCAGCACGCTGCGCTGCATAAATTACGAACTGCCGCCACGCCGCGCTCAAGCCGGACTTGGCAAAGGGCAACGCAGCACATCAATACAATCTGGAGTCTTCAACAGGAGAAGGATTCCGAGGGCAGATAAAAATGCAAAACGAGAAGAGAGACCCAATGGAAAACTTTATGGTGCGAGTGCTCGCTATCATTCTATCTTTAGGCCTGCTGTCCACGGCGGCGCTTGCGCAAACTTCGACGGTGCGCGGTCAGGTGGTTGACGAACTGGGCTATGCCATCCCCGGCGCCAAAGTGATTTTGGTGGACGCCGATGGCAAGGAACGTTTGGTTATGACCAGCGTGACTGGTGAATTCACCGTGAACAATATGCCGGCGGGCGTGTACACCATCACCGCCGATTTCACCGGCTTTACCCCATATTTGCTCAAAGACATTCGCCTGCCAATCAATGCGCCGATCAAGGTCGTACTGGCGACCGGCGCGATCAATGAAGTGATTGAAACCAAAATGAACACCGAAGGCGTCTCGGTTGAACCCGACCAGAATATGAGCGCCACCGTGCTGGGCAAAGAGTTCATTGACAACCTGCCCGATAACGAAGACGACCTGCGCGCCTTTCTGGAAGCGTTGGCTGGCCCTTCGGCGGCGGCAGGCAATGGCAACGGCGCGCAGATTTATGTGGATGGTTTCAGCGGCGGACGTTTGCCCCCGCGCGAAGCGATCATGCAGATTCGCATCAATCAGAATCCGTATTCGCCCGAATTCTCCGGCAACGGTTCGAACCGCATTGAAATCATCACGCGGCCCGGCAACGAAAGCTGGCGCGGCAGCGGCGGCTGGGGCTATCGCAATTCGGTGCTCGATGCGCGCAATGCGTTCGCCTTGCAAAAGCCCGATCAACAGCTCAGCCGCTTCAATTTCAATTTCGGCGGGCCGATCATCAAAAAGAAAATGTCCTTCAATGCCAATGCCAATCGCAATGACACGACGGGACAGAGCACGACGATTGCCGACACGTTGGATGGCCGCTTTGTCGCCAACGTGCCTTCGACCAGCGTCAGCACCGTTATCGGCGTCCGCCTTGATTATCTGATAAGTCAACAGAACACCCTGCAAACTTCGTTCAATTTCAACCGCAGCAACAGCAAGAATTCTGAATTCTCGACGGGCGGCTTTGGTGGCGGTTTCGGCGGTGGCGGTCGCGGTGGCGGCGGCGGCGGCGGCTTTGGTGGATTTGGCGGTGGTGGCGGCGGCAGCAGCAATCGCCTGCCTGAGAGCGGTTCTGATCGCGAAAGCACCGGTTACGAATTGCGCATCGGCGATACCTGGGTCATCAGCCCGAAGATGTTGCACGAGTCGCGCTTTCAATTGGAGCTTGACGAGACCAATCAAACGCCGCGCAACGGTGGCGTGTCTATCAATGTGCTCGATTCTTTCATCGGCGGCGGTTCGTCCTGCTGTCCGAACAATTCCAAGACGACCGGCATTGAGTATCAGGATTACCTGACCTATACCACCAAGGGCGCCAAGCACACGCTCAAGGGCGGCGTGCAATTCCAATACGACAAATACGAAAATCTCAACGGCAGCAATTTCAACGGCACATACACCTTCTCGAACCTGGAGCAATACCGTCAGGCGCTGGCGAATCCGGCCACGAATTTCGCGCAGCAATTCTCGATCAATCGCGGCAATCCGCTGCTTGAGTACTCAATGTTCCGTGGCGCGTGGTTCATCAATGACGACTGGCGGTTCAAATCATCGCTGACGCTCTCGTTCGGGTTGCGTCACGAATTCCAGAATCACCTGGATGACAAAGCCAATTTTGCGCCGCGTTTCGGCTTTGCCTATTCGCCCTTCAAAAACCGCAAGACGACCATTCGCGGCGGCGGCGGCATCTTTTTCGAGCGCTTGAATGCCGGCGCTTATGTGAATTCGTTCCGTTACAACGGCCAATATCAACAGAGCTTCACCGTGCGCAACAATGCCGTCTTTGCGGCGACGACCGAAGAGGCGCTACGGCTCAACGCCGCGCAACTCGGCAATGCGGCCTCGCAAACACTGCGCCCGCTCGATCCGAATCTGAAGGCGCCTTATGACGCCAACCTCAGTATGTCGGTTGAACAACAATTGCCGAAGTCATTGGTGCTTTCGGTCACTTACAACTTCTCGCGCGGCATCAATCAATTCCGCACGCGCAATATCAATGCGCCGACCGGTTTTGTGACCGACCCGGTGACTGGTCAGCGGCGTGCCAATTGTCCCGTTCCTTCCTGCACCGTGGTTTACCAATATGAATCATCGGCCTTGAACGAAAGCAACCGTCTCAATTTCGGCTTGAATCGCCGGGTGGGCCGCGTGATCCTGTTCGGCAATTACAGTTTGGGCTGGATTAAGTCGAATGGCGAAGGAACGCCCGCCAACAATTACGATCTCACTTCGGAATGGGGCCGTTCAAACGCCGATGCGCGGCATTCGTTTTTCACTGGCGGGTTCATCACCTTGCCGAAACAGTTCCGGTTGAACCTGGACATCATGGCCCGAAGCGGCAGTCCGTTTAACATCACGACCGGCATTGATGACAATGTGGACGGTTTGTTTACCGACCGCCCAGCCGGCATCAGCCGCAACGCAAATTTGCCCGCGAGTGCGTTTTCGCAATTGGCGGCGCGCCCGATTTGCGTGCCGGGCACGACACCGGTTCGGCAAGGCACTGTCACTGTATGCCGCAATGCGCGGAGCGAGTTGTTGCCGCAAGTGCAATTGCGCGACTTTCTCGCGCAAGCCTATCCGAACGGTGTGATTGCGCAAGGCCCCGGCAGCTTTAACGTCAATATGACCCTGAGCAAGACCATCGGCTTCGGCAAACGCGCGACCAATCAGACGGCGCAAGCGGGCGCAGGCGGTGGTGAAGGCGGTGGGCGCGGCGGCGCTGGCGGCGGGCCAGGCGGTGGTCGTGGCGGTGGCGGTTTCGGTGGGCCAGGCGGTGGGCGCGGCGGTGTCGGCGGCCCCGGTGGAATGGGTGGTTTTGGCGGCCCGTTCGGCGGCGGCAACAACGAAAGCGCGCGCTTCAACGTGACCTTCCAGGCGCGTGTATCGAACGTTTTCAACCGCGTCAACTTTAACAACTACAGCGGCACGCTGGGTTCGTCCTTCTTCGGCATCCCCAACGGCGCCGGGAATGCGCGCCAGTTGAACTTTGACGTGCGGTTCAACTTCTAAGCCGCAGTTTATCCTGCATACCAGAGGGCTTGGCTTGCCAGTGAACGAGGCGCGCCAAGCCCTTCGCTTTTCGACGGTAGGACAGACTTTAGTCTGTCCGTCGTGCTGAGCGTGCTCGTTTGCCTAAACCGGACAGACTAAAGTCCGTCCTACCTTGAGGAACAACTATGAACCTGGAGTTGCAAGGCCGCGTTGCCATGATCGCCGCCGCCAGCAAGGGCCTTGGCAAAGCCTGCGCGTTGGCGCTGGCCGTCGAAGGCTGCAAAGTTTCGATCTGCGCGCGCAACGCTGATGAATTGGAGAAGGTTCGCGCCGAAGCCGCCACGCACGCCGAGGCGCTGGCGGTCACGGTTGATGTGGCCTCCGCTGCCGACCTGGAACGCTGGCACCAACAAACCGTCGAGCGCTTCGGTCAAGTAGACATCCTGGTCACCAACACCGGCGGGCCGCCGGTCAGCCGCTTTCTTCAATTGAGTGACGAACAGTGGCAAGCGGGCGTCGAATCCACGTTGATGAATGTCGTGCGGCTTTCGCGCTTGGTCATTCCCGGCATGCAGCAACGCAAATGGGGTCGCCTCATCCATCTGACCTCACTCGTTGCGAAACAACCTGTTGATGAACTGACGATTTCCAGCACCATTCGCGCCGGGCTGTCGGGCCTGACCAAAACACAAGCCAATCAATTCGGCCCCGATAACATCACCGTCAATGCAGTGTTGATGGGCCACATCCTGACCGACCGGCAGTACCATCTCGCCGACGTGCGCGTGAAAGAGCAGGGGATTACGCGCGAACAGTATTTTGAGCAGCAAGCCGCCGCGATCCCGCTGCGGCGCTTGGGGGAACCCCGCGAGGTGGGCGAAGTCGTGGCGTTTCTGGCTTCGGAACGCGCCAGTTATGTGACCGGTGTCTCGTTGCAAATTGATGGCGGGTTGATTCGCGGCACGCTGTGATTCGACTTTGGCGATGATTTAGCGAGATAGTTTGGCGCGATCAACCGCGCAAGTGGCTTATGGCAAATGAGTCGAGAACACAGCGGAAAGAATTATCGGAGACCCTATTGACAGCGCCTTGCCTGGCCATTACAGTGCGCCTTCGATTTTTGACGCGGGGTGGAGCAGTCTGGTAGCTCGTTGGGCTCATAACCCAAAGGTCGCAGGTTCAAATCCTGCCCCCGCAATCCAATCAGCAAAAAGGGCTGGAAGCAATCTTCCAGCCCTTTTTGCTATCTGAATGTTCGCTCAGCCGCGATTCCCAGAATTCCGACAATTCATGGTTCTCTCAACCCAAAGATGATTTGCGGGTCATCGGCCAGGTTGTCATCCGCTGGCCAGCCGCGAAAAAAATTGCGCATCAACGAGCCGCCATCCACGGCAAAAAGCGTCAATTGCCCGGCCACAACGTGGGCGCGCACCGTCGCCCGCGGCAAACGATTCTGGCGTTCAAACGTCAGCACGATTTCGTTGTGTTCACTATCGAGCACAGCCTCCCACGTCCCGTTTTCAAGCGGAACCGGTGTGGTGAACGCGCGAAACCCACGCGAAGACCAGGTGCCATTGTTGTTCAGACGCAACTCCATCACGATGCCGGTGCGGTCATAGCCGGTGTAGTTGGCGTGCACGACATTTTGCGCGGAAATTTGCCTTGTCACGACCCAATTGCCAGACAGGGATTCCAATCCGGCCGGTTCGTTCAAACGTGAATTGTATTGGGGCGGCGGGTCGTGCCAACAGGTTTGCGGCTGGCTATCAATGTCGCAATGGATGGGTTCATTCACTGCCCCATCATCACCGTAACCCGTGAAGCGATGGTTGTTGGCGAGTGCAATACCGGGCGGCCGGGTGCGCACCAAATCGTTGCCATCAATGCGCCCTTCTTCATCCTCCCCTGGCAACGGAAGGGTCTTGTCCCAAAAACTCCCAAAACAGATTTGCCAATACCAGCGCTGCTGTGCCGTGTTGTAAGCGCGCGCGAGGCCGGCCGCTTTCCAATACGGATTGCTCAGCACGGCATTGCCGGCTTGCGTGGCGCGCCAGCGGCCCAAAATGTCGCGCGCCTCCCAATTGCCTGCTTGCACCAAGGCGTCTTCTTCCACCACCCCGCGTTCGCCGGGGTAGCCATAGGCGCGGGCGCGCTGCATAGGTGCGCGGCCCAGGCCGTCAATTTTGCTGCTGTTGTTGTGCTCAGCCATATCTTTTGCCGCCCAGGCCGTGGCCTTGGTCAAACTGATGGCCAAACCGATAGGGTTTAGGTTCAACTCACGCCGGTACTCGTTCAGCGCTTGCCACAGCACAGATTCTTCAGCATCGAGCGGCAACACGCTTGGATCAACCGGTTGCGGTGTCGGCGTTGGAGCCGGTGTCGGTGTTGGAGCCGGTGTTGGTGTCGGTGTTGCAGTGGGGACAGGTGTCGGCGTCGGTGTCGGCGTCGCAGTTGGAGCCGGCGTTGGCGTTGCAGTTGGCCGCGGTGTTGGCGTTGCGGTTGGAGCCGGTGTTGGTGAAGGTGTCGGCGCTGGTGTTGAAGTTGGCGACGGCTTGGGAGTAGGCGCCGGCGCTGGAGTGGGCGTAGGTGTTGGCGCTGGCGTTATTGAAATGTTGTCCACTGGCAACAACACAAACGCCTTGAATTCGGCAGTTCCGCTAACACCCGCACGCGTCAGCGGCAGTTGCAAAGCCCCCCCGTTGTAGGTGCCTGATAACACGGGTTGCCCAAAATAGTTTTCAGCATCGCGCACCTCGAACCGGGCGCCGGGCGTCAGCAGGCCTGCCAAACTTGCGGCAGGGACGGCAGCCGTGTTGCTCAAATTCCAATTGTAAACCGTGATATGCGCCCGGCGGGCTTCGTAAAGGTTGGGGCGCACGACCACATGTTGACCGGCGGGGCGTCCGCTGGGGAAATGGGTGTAGTGGCCATTGCGGTCATAGTTCTTGGTTTGTTGCCATTGCGCGAAGGTGAAAATGTTGATGCCATCCACCAGCGGACTGTGGGTGGGGCTGCTGTGCAAGTGCAGATAGGTGTTTCCGTCCCAAGCAAAACTGGCGGCGGGCGTGGCGGTAGCGGGCACTAGATAAAGCAAGTAGTTTATTCCGGCGAAGGTATTCCCGCTGCCCGTGACAGAGCGCCATTTGTTGACCCACGCGCCCAGCGAGCCGCCCGCAAAATAGTTGTTGCGTAACTCAATATCACGGTTGTCTTCGTTCGCGTAGTAGAACGCCGCATTGTGGCTGGGCGCGTCGAGCGGATGGTAAAGGTTGTTGCTCACCAGCGTGATCCGTTCAGCCGCCGGGTAGCCGCCGATCAAAAAATTCGGCACGAAATTATTCGGCGCCCGCGCCAACACGCCACTGCCAAAGATGGTGTTGCCCTCAAAATAGAAGCCCTTGATTGATCCCTGTTGGGTATAGGCGTGAACGCCATAGCCGAATTGGTTGAAAATCAGGTTGTCAACGACCCGCTTCGTTCCGGCATCATTCTGAATATAAATGCCGTGCCCGTGTCCGCGATCCGGCGTGGGCCCTTGCCAGCCGTTATTAAAGATCACGCAACCATAAATCTCGGCGTTGAGCGCGGGTGTCCAGGCGCCGATGCCGCCACCCGTGTCGTGAATGATCAGGTTAATGTATTTGGTATTCGGCCCATAAATCGCCAGCCCAGCCGGACGCGTTTTTATGCGATCGGGGTTGAGATTGGTGATCTCGAAACCTTGATAGTTCGTCCATGCACCTTGCGCCGTCAGCGTCGCTTCCGTGGAGCCGCTGCCATCCAGTATGGCCCGCTCGCCAGGATAGGCTTTGACACTGACTGGTGCTGTTTCGTTACCCTTCAAGACGCTCTCAAAGGCCCCGCGATATGTGCCGCCACGCAGCCATAACGTCTGGCCGGCCCGCACCGGGCTGCGGTTGGAAAGGGCGGTCGCCAAATCCAGGGGCTTAGTCCAACTGCCATCCCCAGCCGGACTCCCCGCCGGCGCGGCATAGAAACCTGGTAAGGGAGTCGCTACCGGCGCAACAGTTGGTGACGGCGTTGGCGCAGGGGTCGCGGTGGGTTGCGGCGTTGGTGACGGTGACGGGCTCGCGGTTGCTGTTGGCGTAGGCGCGGGCGTGCTATTCGGTGTCGGCGTCGGAACTGGTGTTTGCGTCGGCACGGGCGTCGGCGTGATGGTCGCGGTCGCCGTCGGTGTCGGTGCGGGTGTTGGAGTCGGCGTGGGCGGATTCTTCAGGATAATCTTGATGGTCGCCACGTTTGATGGACGCGAAACCAAATAGGAGGGCGAGACCGTGCGCACTTGATAATAATACGTGACATTGCCGTTGATATTGCTGTCGGTGTATTGCGTCTCACTGACGGGCGTTGTCCCAATGGCTTGGTAGCCCGTCCCTGAAGAGGTCTCAGAGCGCAGAATGCGGACAGCGATGTTCGACCCGGGGTTGCTGATGCGCCAACTCAACCGCACCCTGGTGTCGTCAAGCTGCACTGCTTCCAGGCTGATCGTTTGCACGCTCTGTTGCGCACTCACACGCGCCAGCCCCGGCATCTGCTGGAACAACAACCCGCCCCAAACCAGTACGACGAGCAAGCGCCATATTTCCGGCCCCAGCCAGCGCGCCAAGCGATTGAGTGGCGCGTGAAAATGTTGTGTGTGTGTAGGGCCAAAAGTTGCTACCAACCCGGCCATTCGTTTTGATTGCATACTACATACTTCCTGCGTGCGCATCCCCGCTATTCAAACAGACAAGGCCGCGCTGTCTGACGCTGCTGGCTCACCAAAAATGGCTAAGCCAGTGATTTCAGCCGCAAGGCCAAACGGAATTTTTGCTTGGTGGAAAATGGGCAACGCTCCAACACCGCTCACCGGCAGTGCTTGGGCATTTTTTTCGGGGCAATCGGTGCGATTCAAGCCAGCCGGTTAACCGGTGCGGTTAGCCCATGGCCAACTACAACTGCAAGAATCAATTGTCAGAGGAATGTGAGAGAGGCAGACCGCGCATCAGTAAATTCAGCCTTCTCGTCTTTTTGCTGAAGGGCACGTATCAACGGCGAGGAGTCTATAACACGCTCCAAGGAGGGTCAATCGGTTGAGCCAATTGATTCTCCATTTCGGCGAACACAAAAGTGCCGTTTATTGTTGACCCCGACAAGCGCGCAGCCGGAATTCCTTGCACCTGGAATTGACCAATGCCTTTAATACGCGCGATTTCGATTACCGCCTGGCTGGCTATGACCGCACGCACCAACTGACTGCCAGTTATGTATATTCGTTGCCGAAGGTGAGCCGCTGGCTCGACGATAATTCGCTGGCGTCAGTGTTGTTGGATGGCTGGCAAATTTCTGGCGTCGCACATCTGAGCAGCGGGCAGCCACTCGATCTTTTGAACCTAAGCTTGAATACAGGGTTAGGGCTTACCGGCTCGGTGACAGAGTTGGCGCGGGTTTATTTGCGTGATAATGGAAGATTACGCCCAGGGCCTGATGGCCTTCAGGTTGATCCTTCAGTCTTCCTCTTGCCTGCGTTAATTCGTGGCAACGCTACCCAACCTAATCCCTGGCCGAGAACTTACCTGCGGGGCCCGGGCGTCAACAACTTCGACATCGCCATCTATAAAAACATCCGGCTGGGGAGTGACGAGCGTTACTTGCAATTGCGCGTCGAGCTATTTAACGCTTTCAATCACACGCAATTCAGTAGCATCAACCTCAGAGGGTTTAATGAAACGACGAATGCGAATGACCCCTTTATCCGTTTCCAAACTCGGCGCGGCACCTACTGCAATTTTCTTAGCGGGCGGGCCATCATCGTTCAGGGAACGAACTGCTTGAACCCGGACGCGCCCGCAGTGGATGTTTCGAGACGCACACTCGGCACATTGTTTGGTGATTACAGCAGCGCCCGTGACCCGCGCATCATTCAACTCGCGGCCAAGCTGTTTTTTTAGGGTTGGTGCGGGTTTAGACCGGTGCGGTACAGCGAGCGGTAGCGAC
>JANOWX010000322.1:0-1731 GCA_031418175.1 Acidobacteriota bacterium
CTGCGGATCACGCCGCACCACCGCGACCCGCTTCCCGTCGGGCGCCAGCCGGGGATATTCATACACGCCCGGTGGCCCGACCGTGTCGAGCGGCTTGCCCGCGCGATCCACCCAGGTCAGTTGCTGATTGTCGGTGAGAGCGTTCGGATCGTAGACCAGGCTGCCGTTGTCGGACACGGAAAAGTGCCCTCTGCCGTTGCCGCCGACTCTTACCTTGTCCGCAACCACGAAAGGCTCGCCTGTGAGTTTCAGGCTGCTAGCATCGAAGGGGGCGGCGAGCAAGGCTCCGGCGCGCGCAAAAAGCAGATGACCGCTGGCATAACGCGCCTGTGAATCCGCCGCCAGCAGGCGCGTTGTCTCTTTGCTGTCGAGCGCGGCGAGATGAATTTCCGCCGCCCCCTGTGGGGGCGACCTGCGAACGAGGAAATGGCGACCGTCAGGTAAAAAGACAGGCAGGCGGTAAAGCGACGGCTGGTCTGATCGCAGCACCGACACCGGCTCGCCGCCCGTCGCCGGGACGCGATAAATCCCTGCGAAGTCAGAGAAGAGAATGACACCGTCGCGATTCCATGTGCCGCCGACTATCGAGAAGCCTCCCGGCAACTTGCACAGCGTTTGTGGCGTGCCACCCGCGAGATCGAGCTTCTTGAGTTCACTCCCAGCGGCGAAGCCAAGCGAGCGGCTGTCCGGCGACCAGAAAGGAAAGCCGGAAACGCCCTCCGTGCCGGGCAACGGTTGCGCCGTGAGCGAACCCAGCGGACGCAGCCAGAGACTGCGCTTGCCTTCCGTCGTCACAATGAAAACCAGATGGCGGCCATCGGGTGAAAGCTCCGGCGCCGCGATGCCCGCAGCCTTCTCCGGCGCCGCGATGGTAAAGCGCCCGGCCACCGGCGCAGCGGGCGGCGACAGGTGCAGATACTTCACGGCGAAGGGCAACGCCAGCAGCAGTCCCAGCACTGCGACCGCTGCGACCGCCATCCACAGCCGCGCCTTGCCGAACCACCGCGCCGTGCTCGCGGGCGCACTCTCCGTCACCGCTGCGACCGCCGTTGCTGTTTCCAAGCGCGAACCGGAAGGCATCGTCAGCGTACTCAGTGCAAAGCCCAGATCGCTCGCCGTCTGAAACCGCATCTCCGGCTTCTTCTCCAAACAACGCCGCACGATCTTGTCGAGCGCTGGGCTGATCTTCGCGTTTGTCTCGCTCAACTCCGGCGGGTCATCGCGCGTAATCGCGCTCATCACATCGGCCATCATCTCGCCCGTGAACGCGCGCCGTCCGCTCAGCATTTCGTACAAGATGATACCGAACGAAAAGATGTCCGAGCGATGATCCAGGTCTTGTCAGCGCACTTGTTCGGGGGACATGTACGCGACGGTTCCCATCACTGTGCCGGGATTGGTGAGTTGCTTTTGCGTAGCGACATCGGAACCGGCTGAGACCGTACGAGGAGGTCGGAGCTTGGCTAGACCGAAGTCGAGAATCTTGAGGCGTCCATCTTTCGTGATGAATAAATTCTCCGGCTTCAGGTCACGATGCACGATGCCTTTCTCGTGCGCGGCAGCAAGCCCGGCGGTCATCTGTTGCGCATACTCAATCGCTTTGCGCACAGGCAACGCGCCGTTGTCCAATTGTGCGCGCAATTCTTCGCCTGCCAGCAATTCCATTACCAGATACGGGTTGCCTTCGTATGAGCCGAAATCATAGACGGTCAGAATATTCGGATGATTGAG
>JANOWX010000323.1:0-2160 GCA_031418175.1 Acidobacteriota bacterium
CCCAATAAAAATGCCCCGCGGCTTTGGCTACCCAGGGCGGCGGCTCTTGTTTTGTTGGGAAAGGTTCTGAATCTTTGTTTAGTAACCGCAGCGTCCGTTGAGCAATGACCACAAGTTGGCCAACTCATCGTAATCTTGCGAGCGATTCTCGCGGATGGCCTGCACGGTCTGGCTCATCAATGTATCGAGCAAACTGTCAGGCGTGAAGACCGTGCTGTTGCTCAGCGACACAGATGAGAAGCTCACTTGCGAACAGCGCAGCGGACTCCAGAAGACGTTGAAGACCACCGGTGAACCGGGGCCGCCCGCCAACGACAGGCTGAGTTGCGCCGTCACGAATTCGCGGTTGAGCCGTTGCTGCGCGCTCGTCCCGCCCTGCAATATCCCGCGAATTGTGGTCAAGCTGTTCTGAATGCCCAGCGGGTTGTTGGCGTTGTAGCCCGCTGCCAGCACTGTCCCGCCCGGCCAATTGCGCGAGTTGTTCAACAGCCATTGCGTCGAACGCCAGCAGACCGTATCGCACTTGAAATTGTTCGGCGTGGGCGTTGGTGTGGGCGTGGGCGTCGGTGTGGGCGTCGGTGTGGGCGTCGGGCCCGTGCATTGTTCGCCAAAGTTGTAATTGATGCCTTGGCCCAGCGACGCCAATGGGATGTTGGCAAACATATCGTCCGTGGTGATACCGCCCAAAGAGCCGACTGTGTCTTTGCCGTCAGTCGCCCCCGCCGGTTGCGCTTCGGTGATTTTGAAAACGCCGGGCATCAGATTGGCGAAGATGTAAAAGCCATTGCCATCGGTCGTGGTTGTCTTATTGACTACGCCATTGATGTCATTGCCGGTCAGCGTGACGAGTACGCTGCTCAATGCCGGTTCGCCGGCTTGTTTGACGCCATTGTCGTTCAGATCGCAATACACGAAGCCCGAGAGTGAGCCGGGCAACGGTTGTACCGGCGGCGGCGGCAGACAGGCTTCGCAGGCGAGTGCGCAAATTCGGCCCGTTGGGAACCAGCCATAATCACCGCTGGTGAGGCTCTCGCCCGCGCTGCCATCGTGGTCGCCGAATTGCTCAATGCGTTTGACCGCCGCGGCAATGTGGACGATGGAAATCGTCCCCGGCCAGGCCGAGCGTTTGAGTTCGACGACGTATTGCAAACACTCCATCAGGCGCGGCGAATTCATCGAGAAGATAGCAGTGATGGTCGGCGTGGCCCGGCCTGTGAGGCCATTGCCATAAAACGGAATCAAATCGCCTACCTTGAGTGGGCCGGGATGAAGTTGCGCGAAAAGCTGCACGTCAGGGGCGAGTTGACTCAGGATCACGCCTTTCGCTTCCGCCGCCACGGTGAACATGGCGATGACGAATGACCCGCTGCCGTCCGGTTTTTGCAACGAGAGTGTGACCATGTCGTCAACTACATCGCCCGTGGAGCAAATCTGAAAAAACAGGTCCCAGAGACTTTCGGCACAAGTGGTGGCGCGCACCGCGCTGTTCGGCGTTGAGTAAGAGAACGCGTAGATGCCTTGCTGTTTGAAGCCGGTATAAGGCGTGTAGAAATATCCGCTGACCGGCGCGACCGTCGCCGTGGCGGGGATCGGTGTTTGCACATTCAATATCAACGGCGTGGGCAATTGGAAAATGTCGTCCACCGATTCATCGCGGTACGGATGTCCGTGCACCAGCGCCGGCACGCGGATGGGCAAAGTGTTGGGCGCTTCTGTCACTGCGCTGCCAAAGGTCAACAGGCCCGAGCCTTCGTAAACTGGGGTTAAGCAAACATTGACGCCGGGCGCGATGATCGTTTGGCCTTGAATCCAGGTGCCGATGACCAGCCGCAGTTTTGCTCCGCCAATCTGGATCGAAACATAGGGGTCAAAGGCATTCACGATGCCGCAGATTTGGGTTGCACCCGCATTGGCAGTTACGCCATCGGCGCTAATGATCTGACCGACCGGGTTGAAGCAGAAGGTCGCGCAGACGTTCGCCCCCACGGCAAAGCCATTAAGCGATGCGCCTGCCGCAAGCGTGAAGTGCGCGCCGCCGATGGTCAGTAGGCCGTTGCTGACCGCGGTTGCAGCTTGAAATTCAGTGACCTTGCCGCAGACCTTGGTTTGCGGCGGCGGGAAATCTTTGCTGCCATTCTGCGCGGCAGCGGCGGTGGCGGT
>JANOWX010000324.1:0-18192 GCA_031418175.1 Acidobacteriota bacterium
AGCAAGCCTACCTCAAAGCCTCCAACACCTTTAATGGCGACAATTTCGGTCGCTCGGTGGCGGTCGCGGGTGACACGGTGGTAGTCGGGGCATTTAGCGAGGACAGCAACGCGACCGGGGTGAACGGCAACCAGGCGGACAACAGCGCCGCTGATTCCGGCGCTGCCTATGTCTTTGTGCGTAGCGCCGGGGTGTGGAGCCAGCAGGCCTACCTCAAAGCCTCCAACACCGGGGCGTTTGACGAGTTCGGCCAATCGGTGGCGGTGGCGGGCGACACGGTAGTGGTCGGGGCGTATCATGAGGACAGCAACGCGACTGGAGTGAATGGCAATCAGGCGGACAACAGCGCCTCGAATTCCGGCGCGGTCTATACATTTTTCGCTCCGCCGATCGTCGTCAACAGTCTGGCCGACGGCGCGCCGGCAAATGACGGCCAATGCACGCTGCGCGAGGCTCTCATCAACGCCAACAACGACAATCAATCCGGCTCGACCGATTGCGCGGCGGGTGCGGCAGGCTTGGATACGGTTCAATTCAACCTCGGTGCGGGTACGCCGACGATCAACCTGACCAGTGCGCTGCCGACGATCACCGGACCGGTGCTGATTAACGGCGCGACGGGCGGGGCGACCCGCGTCGAACTGAACGGCACGGGTGCGGGTGCGGCAACTGGGCTGAGCGTCACGGCGGGCGGAAGCACGATTCGGAATCTGGTCATCAATCGTTTCGGCATGCATGGATTGTTGCTGCAAACCGGCGGCGGCAATACCGTGCAAGGCTGTTTGATCGGCACGAATGCCGCAGGCACGGCGGCGGGACCGGGAAACACCGCGACCGGCGTCGTGGTGAACAATTCTGCCAACAACCTCATCGGCGGCGCGTCCACCAACGAGCGAAATGTTATTTCCGGCAATAATGCCGGCGTTTCACTGGTGGACACAGGCGCGACCGGGAATCTGGTGCGCGGCAATATCATAGGCCTCGACGTGGGGGCCTCGGTGGCTATTGCCAATGCGACTCAGGGCGTGACGATCAACGGCGCGCCGAACAACACCATCGGTAGCGCAGCCCCTGGCGCGCTCAACGTGATTGCGGGTAACGGCGGGGATGGCATCCTGGTTACCACCGCCGCCGCGACCGGCAACACCGTGCAGGGCAACTTGATCGGAACCAACGTCTTTGATGCGGGAACCCTGGGCAACGCGGGAACTGGCATTCGCGTGCTCAATGCGCCGAACAACATCATCGGCGGCACGGCGGCGGGCGCGCGCAACATCATTTCGCGCAATGGCGAAATCGGCGTCCGGCTCGACAGTTCGGGTTCCACCGGCAATCAGGTGCTGGGCAATCTCATCGGCACGAACCTCGCGGGCACGGCCGCGCTCGGCAATTTGAACACCGGCGTGCTCGTGATCAGCGCGCCCAACAACATCATCGGCGGCACGGCCACCGGCGCGGGCAATCTCATTTCCGGCAACAGCGGCAGCGGCATTTCGATTTCGGCGGCCAACGGCAATCAGGTACTCGGCAACGTCATCGGACTCAATACAACGGGCGGTACGGCGCTGCCCAACCAGCAACACGGCATCATTATCGGGGCTTCCGCTGGTACGATCATCGGCGGGACAAGTGCGAGTGCGCGCAATGTCATTTCGGGCAATACACGGCACGGCGTATTAATTGACAACGTGTCGTCCAACACGCAGGTGCTGGGCAATTACATCGGCCTGGATGTCACGGGCGCGCTGGATTTGGGAAATCTGGAAAACGGCATCGAGATTTTTCAGAGTACCGGCAGCCTAATTGGAGGAACGGCGGCGGGCGCGCGCAATGTGATTTCCGGCAACAACCAACTCGGCGTCAGGATTGCCACCAACGCATCCAACAATAACCAGATACTCGGCAATTACATCGGCACGAACGCCGCTGGCACCGCCGCCATCGCCAACACGCTGGGCGGCGTGACGGTGGAATCCCCCAACAACACCATCGGTGGCACGGCGGCAGGGGCGCGCAACGTCATTTCCGGCAATGGCGCAAATGGCGTTGCGCTCTCAGGCGCCTCGGCGACGAACAATCAAGTACAAGGCAATTACATCGGCACGAATGCGACGGGCAGCGCCGCGCTCGCCAACACGACTGAAGGTGTTGTTCTCAATGGTGCTGTCAACAATACGATTGGCGGCACGGCGGCAGGCGCGCGCAACGTGATTGCCGGCAATGGCAACGACGGCGTGTTGCTGAATGCCGGAGCCACAGGTAATCAAGTGCTCGGCAACTTCATTGGCACCAATGCGGCGGGGTCAGCCATCATCACCAATAGCGGCGATGGCGTAGACATTCAAGGTGGTGCGAACGCCAATGCGATTGGCGGCACAACCACCACTGCCCGTAATGTTATAGCGGGCAGTGGTGGCAACGGTGTGCAGTTTGCCAACAGTGGTACGCAAAATAATCAGGTGCTAGGCAATTACATTGGCACGGATGTCAATGGCACGACGGCGCTGGGTAATTTCGGGAATGGCGTCGGTATTTCTGACGCAGCGGCAAATAATACAATCGGTGGAACGGCGGCGGGAGCTAGCAACCTCATTTCAGGAAATGCCCAAAACGGGGTGGCCATTGTGGGTGCACTCACCGCGAATAATCTGGTACAGCGCAATAACATTGGCGTTAATGTGCTAGGCACTGGAGCGCTGGCGAATGGCTTTAGCGGGGTCTTGCTGAGTGCGACCTCGGGCAACACAATTGGCGGCACAGCAGCAGGCGCGGGCAACGTCCTTTCCGGCAACGGCAACCGGGGCCTGGAAATTAGCGGTACAACGGCCAGCGGCAATACGGTGCAAGGCAATTACATCGGCCTCAATGCGGCGGGCACGAGTGCAATCAGCAATGCCAATAGCGGGCTGCGCATTGACAGCGCGCCCAACAACCTGATCGGTGGCACGACCACCAGCGCGCGGAATGTCATTTCCGGCAATCCGAACAACGGCATTCATATCGTGGGCGCAACGGCCACCGGCAATCAGGTGCAGGGCAATTTCATCGGCACGAACGCCGCCGGTAACGCGGGCGTCGGCAACGGGCAGGAAGGCATTCAACTCGACACCAGCGCCAACAACAATGTCATCGGCGGCACGGCGGCGGGCGCAGGCAACACCATCGCTTTCAATGATCGCGGCCTGGTCATGCTGACCGCTGCCGCCGTAGGGAACCGCGTGGTGGGCAACCTGTTTTTTTCCAATACGCGCCAGGCCATTGACCTCAACCAAGACGCCGTCACGGCCAACGACACAGGCGATGCCGACAGCGGGCCGAACCGGCTGCAAAACTTCCCCGTGCTCAACTTCGTCACGAATGCCGGGGCGCTGGGCGGGATGCTCGACAGCTTGCCCGCGAACACGGCTTATCCGGTGCGGATCGAATTCTTCGCCAACACGGCCTGCGACACGTCAGGCAACGGCGAAGGCGAAGTCTTCCTGGGTTTCGTCAGCTTGGCCGCGACCGGCGCATTCACCTTTAACTTCACACCGATTGTCAGCAAACCCTTCATCACGGCGACCGCGACGGACAACAACGGCAACACGTCCGAGTTTTCAGCCTGTCGGCAGGTCGGCGATGCGCCCGCGCAAACCCTCACGGTCAACACGCTGGCGGACACGGTGGCGGCGGATGGCTTCTGCTCTTTGCGCGAAGCGATGCAGGCGGCCAACACCAACGCCGTCGTCAACGAATGCAATGCGGGCGTGCCGGGCCTCGACAACATTGTTTTTGCTTTGGGAGCGGGAACGCCCAGCATCGCCGTCACGGGTACCGCGCTGCCGACGATCACGGAGCCGTTGATGATTGACGGCGCAACCGGCGGTGCGACGCGCATCGAATTGAACGGCGCGGGCGCAGGCGCTGCCGCCAACGGTTTGACCATTACCGGCGGCGGCACCACGCTCAAGAGCTTGGTCATTAACCGCTTCAGCGATGTTGGGATATTCATTCAACCACTCGGCGGCAATACGATCCAAAACTGTTATATCGGCACGGATGCCAACGGCACGGCGGATTTCGGCAATACAGGCAGCGGAATCTTCATCAACGTCGCGCCAAACAATGTGATCGACGGCAATTTGATTTCCGGCAATAACGGACACGGGTTGTTGATTAGTGGAGCAGCCGCTGCCGGCAACCAGATTCTGGGCAATATCATCGGCCTTAATGCCGCAGGCACGGCGGCACTGGCCAACAGCGGAGACGGCGTGCGTCTAAACGGCGCACCAAATAACATCATCGGCGGCACGACAGTCGGCGCGCGGAACTTCATTTCCGGCAACTTGCTGCAAGGCGTGGAGATATTTGGCGCTGCGGCGACCGGCAATCAAGTGCTCGGCAACCATATCGGAACAGATCTGACCGGCGGGGTTGACCTCGGCAACATTGGCGATGGCGTCTTTATTGACCAAGCGCCGAATAACGTTGTCGGCGGGACAGTGAGCGGCGCGCGCAACATCATCTCCGGCAATAACGACGATGGCGTCCAAATCGCCAACGCAGGCGCGACCGGCAATCAAGTGCTCGGTAATTTCATCGGCGTTAGAGCCAACGGCTTAGAGGCGCTCGGCAACGGCCTTGCTGGTGTATTGGTAAGCAATGCGTCAAACAACACCATCGGCGGCACGGCGACGGCGGCGCGCAACGTGATCTCCGGCAACACCAGCTTCGGCATCTTTTTCAACGGCGGCGGGGCGACGATCAATCAGGTGCTGGGCAATTACATCGGCACGAACGCGGCGGGCACGGCGGCGCTGCCCAATGCGTCCGGCGTCTCCATCCAAAGCGGCGCAACGAATAACACGGTGGGCGGCGCGGCGGCGGGCGCAGGCAATGTGATTTCAGGCAACAACGTCGCGGGCGTGCTCATCAGCGGCGCGGCGGTGACAGGCAATCAGGTACACGGCAATCTCATCGGCACGAATGCGGCGGGTATGGCGGCGCTCGCCAATGCGGTCGGCGTGCGCATTGACATGGCGTCCGGCAATACGATTGGCGGGACGGTGGCGGGCGCGCGCAACGTGATTTCCGGCAATGTCACGGGGGTGGAATTGCGCAACGGCACAGCGCCAGGCAATACCGTGCAGGGCAATTTCATCGGCACCACGCCGAGCGGCACGGCGGCGCTGGGGAATATGGCGAACGGCGTGAGCGTGACCAGCGGCGCGAGGAATAACACCATCGGCGGCATGGCGGCGGGCGCGGGCAATCTCATCGCGTTCAACACCGGCGCGGGCGTCAGCGTCAGCGATGCAACCTCCACTGGCAACAGCGTGCTCGCCAACCGCATCCACTCCAACGGCGCGCTCGGCCTCGACCTGGGCACAGCGGGCCTTACGCAAAATGATTTGGGCGATGCCGACACGGGGCCGAATGGATTGCAAAACTTCCCCTTGCTGACCGCCGTCGCGACGACGCTGACCGCCACCACGTTTCAGGGCACGCTCAACAGCACGGCCGCGACCACCTTCCGCATCGAGTTTTTCTCGAATCCGGCTTGCGATCCCAGCGGCAATGGCGAGGGGCAGGTCTTGCTCGGCTTTACCGAGGTCACGACGAATGCGAGCGGCAACGCGACGATCAGCATCACGCAACCGGTTGTCATCACGCCGGGCCATTTCGTCACCGCGACGGCCACCAATTTGACGACCAACGATACCTCGGAATTCTCGCCCTGCGTGTGTTCGTTCGGCTTCACGCCACCCACGGCCGCGTTTACCGCCATGGCAGGCACGGGGATGTTCACGATCACCACCGCGCCGACGTGCAGTTGGACGGTCGCGAGCAGCGTGCCGTGGATTACGCTGACGGGCAATCTCGCGGGCACGGGCAACGGCGTTGTCACGTATTCGGTACAAGCCAATCCGCAAACGACGCTGCGCACCGGCACCATCAACGTCACCGGCCCGGCGCTGCCGCCGCCGAATCAGGCCACGCCCATCGCACCCAATCAGGTGATCGTCACGCAAGCGGGCGGCACGGGGTCGTTGATCGAGGACGAAAGCTTCAACCAACCGACCTTTCCGCCGCCCGGCTGGGTAGAGGTTGACGGCGGCACTGGCAGCGGCCAGCAGGCAAGTTGGGTCAATAGCAATACCGCACCTTGCGCGCCGCCGGTAATCGGCCCGCCCTTCATCAGCACCTTCGCGCTGGTGGACGCCAATTGCGCCGACCCCGGCATCGCGCTCGACGAACAGATACTCACGCCGCCGTTCAACGCGACGGGGATGGGTGCCGTCTTCGTCGAATTTTTCAATCAGTACCACGCCAGTCCGGGCACCACGGGCGACGTGGATGTGAGCACGAACGGCGGACTGAGTTGGACGAACGTGTTGCGGATGACGACCGACGACGGGGTCGGCACACCGACGACCAAGTTGCTCAATCTGTCGCCCTTCATCGGGCTGAACGCGCCGAACGTGATCGTGCGGCTGCATTACTACGGCACCAGCCCGCCCCGTCCTGCTCGACCAACCGCGCAGATGACACGCAGGGGCCGCCGTTCGCCCACCGGCGAACTCTTTGCGTATTGGGCGGTGGATTTCTCGATCTATGGCTTCAGCATCAACCCGGCAAGCAACGCTTTTCCGGCGGCGGGCGGCACGGGCAGCGTCAATGTCACGGCTCCGCCCAAACGTGCGTGGACGGCGCAATGCAATGTGCCGTGGCTGAGTGCCGCGCCGCCTAACGGGACGGGCAACGCCACAGTGAATTACACAGTGCAGGCCAACCCCGCCACGACAGGCCGCACAGGCACTTGCACCGTTGCGGGCAACATCTTCACAGTGAATCAAGCTGGGACGAGTTGCGCGCCGCTCACGATCAATCCCGCCACGTTGCCCAACGGGATGCCGGGAACAAGCTACAACCAGACGCTGACCGCCACTGGCGGGACTGCGCCGTATACCTTTGCCGTGACCGGCGGCACTTTGCCGAATGGGCTGACGCTAGCCAGCACCGGCGCATTGACCGGGACGCCCACGACAACGGGCACGTTCAACTTCACCGTGGCGGCGACGGATGCCAATACCTGCACGAGTACGCCGCGCGTGTACACCGTCCTCGTCACGGGCAACGGCTTGCAGTTCTATCCGCTGGCCGCGCCAGTGCGGGCGCTCGAAACGCGCGCGCCGTTTAGCGGCTGCGTCAATCCGGGCGCGCCGATCAATGCCAATGCGACGTTCACGCTCGCGGTGCGCACTGGCTGTACCGGCATTCCGGCGCAGGCGGTGGCGGTGACCGGCAATATCACCGTGGTGCCGGGCAATAGCGGCGGCTATCTGACGCTGTTCCCCAGCACGGCCACGCAGCCGATTGTCGCCAACTCCAATTTCAAGCCAAGCGAGGTCACCAACAACGTCTTCACGACGGGCTTGGGCGCGGGCGATGGCGCGTTCAAGATTTTTGCCAGCGCCACGACCGAGGTCATCGTAGACATCACCGGCTATTACGCGCCGCCTGCCGCGAATGGCTTGTACTTCCACCCGTTGTCAGAACCGGTGCGGTTGCTGGAAACGCGCGCCGGGCAGCCTATCGGGTGCGTCAAGCCGGGCGCGCCTTTGCTGGGCGGGGCGGATTTTGAAATACAAGGCCGGGCACCTGTGGCCGCGCCTTGCAATGTAATCCCGGCAGCCGCACAGGTGCTGGTCGGCAATGCGACCTCGGTCTTTGCGGCAAGTGGCGGCTTCCTGACCATCTTCCCTAGCGATGCGGCGCGGCCGTTGATTGCGAGTTCGAATTACGCGGGCGCGGATGTCATCAACGGGCCGTTTGCCGTCAAGCTGGGCGCGGATGGCAAGTTCAAAGTCTTCACGTCTCAAACGACTGATCTGGTGATTGACATCCTTGGCTATTACAGCGCCGAGGCCACCGATGCGAATGGCGTGGGCTTGCTCTTCAATCCGCTGGACAAGCCGGTGCGCTTGTTAGAGACACGGCCCGATCCGGGCTTCCCGCTGACGGGCTGTTACCGTCCGAACGCAAAGATCACGGGCGGCACCGCAGGCATCCGCACGCAACAGTCGTGGGGCACGTGCGAAGGCTTGACGATCCCGACGACGGCGCGCGCCATCATCGGCAACGCGACAGTGGTCAACGTTGAGGGTGCGGGCTTCATGACGTTCTATCCTGGCAACGTTGCGACTGCGCCGACGGTGGCGACGTCGAACTATCCCGCCCCGGTGGTGTTCGGCTACAACCGGCACTTCATCGTGGGTGTCGGGCCAGCGGATGGGACGTTCAAGATTCTGACGCAGTTCACGACGGATTTGATTGTGGATGTGGCGGGGTACTTTGCGCCGTAGGTGTGGGCGCGTGAGCGGTAAGCTGGGCAATGAAAACGGGGAAGCCAAACACCTGTGTTTGGCTTCCCCCGTTTTTCATTGGGGTTTCGCCCAAAACAAAACGGCGGCTTCCGTTGCGGGAAACCGCCGCGAGGTCAAGGAGGTGAAAGTGAACTGGAGGCGCTGGTAATTCGCCGGGAAATTAAGCTTGCAACTCTTTGCCCGGTTTGAAGCGAATGGTTTTGCCTTCGGGGATGGCGACCTGGGTGCCGGTGCGCGGGTTGCGCCCGATGCCGCGTTTGCGGGGTTTGACGACGAAGACGCCGAAGCCACGCAATTCGATGCGCTCGCCGCGTTTCATGGCGTCCTTCATGGCTTCAAAGAGCGCTTCGACGGCCATTTCGGCTTTCATTTTGGGCACGCCGGTTTTGTCGGCTACGTTATTGATGATGTCGAGTTTGATCACGATCCCTCCGCGTCCCAGGCGGGACGAACGTTTTTATTTTGTTCGATTTAGTAACGATAAGACGGGGCGCATTATAGGAACGGCTTCCCGAAAGTGTCAACCGAAACGAGGTTGGCGCGCACATCAGCGCGATTTGGTTTTTGCTTTGTTCTTGGTGCAGCCGGCGAAACGCACCTACCTCCACATTGTTATTGAACTCGATGGTTGTTGGGTTGTCTTGCAGGAAGGCGGAGCTTGCAGCTAGACTCCGCGCTTGTTTTCCCGCCCGTATTTTTAAGCCTCGTGAACAAAGGAGACTGGCATTCGTGAGCGTCAAATCAGATCGCTGGATTACCAAGATGTGCCGCGAACAGGAGATGATCGCGCCGTTTGAAGAGCGGCTCGTGCGCGACGTTGACGGCCGCCGCATCATTTCGGCGGGCGTGTCGAGTTACGGCTACGACCTGCGGCTAGCCGAGGATGGCTTCCGCGTCTTTTCGCCGATTGTCGGGGCCGAGATTGATCCGAAGAACTTCGACGAAAATACGCTGATCGAAGCGCCGTTGCGTGTGGCGGCGGACGGTTCGCGCTATTGGCTGTTACCGCCGCATTCCTATGCGCTGGGCGTGACAGTCGAAACGTTCAACATCCCGCGCAACGTGATCGGTTTGTGCATGGGCAAATCTACGTATGCGCGCAGCGGGCTGATCGTCAACACGACGCCGCTCGAACCGGGTTGGCGCGGGCGGCTGGTGCTGGAGTTTTCCAATTCGGCGGACCTGCCGATTCGCATCTACGCCAACGAAGGCATCGCGCAGGTGACCTTTTTTGAATCGGATGAAGATTGCGAAGTCACCTATGCCGACCGGCAAGGGAAGTACCAAAATCAGGTGGGCCTGGTCACGCCGCGCTTGTAGGGCGTCAATTGACGGGCGGGTCGTCAATCCAGTTTTGCAGTTGCAGCGCGGGCAGCAGATCGGCGAAGTCTTTGGTGTTGCGGGTGACGACGATGTGGTGACCAGCGCTGGCAATGGCGGCAATCAGCAGGTCAGCGTAGCGTTTGCGGCTCTGGTGCTGTTTCAAAAGGCGCGCCATCTCAGCGGCGCTTTGCTGGTCAAGTCCGATGATGCGGAAGCTTTGCAGCGTTTGTAGCAATTCCAAAAGTTGCGTGTGCGCGGTCTGTAATTGTTCCGGCGCGGCTTTGAGCGCGTACTCGCAGCGGCCGCGCAATGCTTCGGCCACGACGACCGAGGGCAACGCGATTTGCTCACGTGGCACGCGTTGCAAATGCGCCTGAAAGTTTGGCTGCCCTTTGCCCCAATGGCGCAGGATGTTGGTGTCCCAGAGATACACGGCTACTCACCCACGCGATACCGCTCGCGTTCGCGCTCAATCTCATCAAAGATGGCATCCCAGGTTGGATCGTCCTTGAATTTTGCGTAATCCGGCCATTCCTGTTCAAAGGACGTGTAGCCTGAACCGTTAAGCGATGGCTGTGCTGCCGTGCCGTTGAGCGGCACATCAAGCTTCACCACTTCAATCCGGGATTGCGTTAGTTCGTCCCGGATTTGCGCCAAAACCTCTTCGCGCGTTGCAGCCTCTGCCGCGCAGGATGGCAAGGCGGGCACGACTGCCTGCCAGGGCGAATTCGGTTTTTTCGTCAGGATCACTGTGTATTCCATGGTTGCTTCCTCTTTCACTAGACGCTAACAAACGGACGCCGCGGAGTATAGCACTTGCGCTATTACGGCGTGTATTTCAGCACGTAATCTTTCATCTGCTGGCAAGGCTGCAATGCAATCACAACGTTGGCCGCCTCAGCCGCGCGCCGCAATTTGAGGCGTTCTGCTTGGTTCCACGCCAGCGGTAAGGGGCGTTCATTTGTCGTCTCGCCAGTGCGAGCGAGAATCCAGTACTTGCCCGGCGCGAGTTGGCGCAGGGCGAAGGCGCCGTCCGGCGCGGCTTCCGTTTCGGCATAACGCAACACATCATCGGCGGCTTCTTTTTCAACGGGCACAAGGTGGACACGAAAGGGCGTCGTGACCTTTTCGGGCGCTTTCACGCGGCCAGTCAGGCGTGCGGCGCCAGTGCCGATGACGACGCTGACCCCGCTGAGTTTTTCGCCTGCTTTTAATGCCAAACCCATTCGCACTAGATCGAGCGTGCGTTTGGTGCGCGCGTCAGGCAGCGTGAGGGCGCGCAGGTACCAGTCTTCGTTGGGCCATTGCCATTGGAAGCGATAGCGCCCGGCCAGCAAGTGACGCAGGGTAAACTCGCCTTGGCGCGCGGGGAAGGCCACACGCAAGCTTTCGTTGCGCAGTAGCTTTTCTTCAGGATGGATGGCGATAGTTGTTTCTTCAAAAAGGGCTCGGTGTTTTGGCGTACTGGCACAGGCGTCAACGCCTGAGGTTTTGGGTTGCGGCGGTTTGTCTTCGGCAAGTTGCAGCTTGCCGGTGATTGTGCCGTAAGGGATGAGGCGCAATTCAATGCCCGACACGTCAGCACCACGCACCGAAAGGCGGCGCGCGTTGGCAAAGCCGCCGTCGTCATCGCCATTGCGGCGGTCAGCCGTCAATTCATATTCGCCATCCGCCACGCCGCGAAATTGAAAGGCGAGGCCTTCCTCGACTTTTTTCTCACGTACTTGCAGCCAGTCGGCGGCCAGGAGCAATTCACTGCCAGCAGGCTTGAGATAGATGTTGATGCCGTAGCCGCCGCTGGCCCCGATCACTTTGCCGCTGACATAGCGCCCGCGTTCGGCGCGATAGCGAATGTCTATATTCGCCAGTTCATCGCCGTTGGCCAGCGTGAGTTCGGCGGCGGCTTCACGCGTGCCCGTTGGGTAATACGTCGGCGCGTCTTCGATTTGCTCATCAGCGTCGAATGACCACGGTACGTCAGTGCCATCCGTGCAGACGACGTAACTGCCGGACGGCAAGCCGAACAAGCGATAGATGCCGCGATCATCGGTGCGGCGGCGATAGGTTGACGCGCTGAGCGCTTTGCCAGTCGCGTCGCGGATGCGAATCGCCTTGATCGTCAAGCCGGGCACGGGTTCGTCGGTGGCGGTGGTGACTTTGCCGGTGATGACGCCGCCTTTGATCAATTGAATGGTGGCAGCGTCGCCGATGTGAAAGTACTGCGGCTCGCCCGTCGCGGTCGTGAGCGGCGACATCACGTAGGCAGGCAATTGCGCGGCGAGGGTGTATGGCGCGGGTGTATGGCGCGGGTGTCAACGCCGACAGCTTGAACTCACCCTCGGCATTAGTCATGGCTGTGCGCGCGGTTCTGTTCTGCAACGCAGCGGACACAGTTGCGCCCACGGCGGGCTGTCCGTTGTCGAGCAAGACGCGCCCGGTGATGACACCGGATGGTTCAGCGGGCGTGGCGGTTTGCGCTGCGGTGGAGAGGCAAAGGTGAGCAAGGCAGCAGAGCAGCAATAGGCTTTGTTTCATGGGTTTCCTCAACGCAAATCAACTGTCACCACAACCTCGGTGGAAGTGCGTTCCTGTATGGTGACGCGCTGGCGGATAGGTTCGCGCACGGGGGCGGGCGTGCCATCGGCTCCGAGGGCTTTTACGGTCACTGCGATTTCGTATTCACCAATCACCAGCGCTGGCTCGTCAAAACTCAAATTGGCATTGAGCGCCAGCGGCATGGGAATTTGTACATTGTTGCCGAGGCGTTGCAGCGTGGCGCTGAGCGTATAGCCAGCGGGCAGCGGGCAGCGGGCCGCCGGGCAGTACGATGCGGCCACGCAATCCGCCCGCCGCTTCTTTCAAGACGACGCGCACGCCGCTGACCTGTTCAGCGGGTTTGAGGTCGAAGGTCTCTTGCACTTCGACGCCGTTGTGTTCGATGCGCACGATGGAAAACTTGCGCCCTTCTTCGCTGCCGACGCGCAAGCCGACTTTTCCAGCCGGCAAGGCTTTGAGTTGGAAAGTTCCGTCCGGTTGCACATAAAGGCCCGGCAAGCGATTGAAAAAGGCCGGGTCAGTGCTGGTGGCGGCGATGCCGACGCGGAGGTTTTGCAATGCCGCCGGGTCGGGGTTGTTTTCGAGTACCACTCGTCCGCTAATGATCGCGCCGCGTTTCATGCGGATGGTGAGGTCTTCAATATCCTGATCGGTGATCTCTAAGGTCACGAGGTCGCCGTAATGGTTGTAGTCGGGAAATGCAGTGCCGCTGATGCCATAACGCCCCGGCGGCAGATTGCCATAATAGAATGTGCCGCGCTCATTGATCGGATCGCCGAAATTTCGCTGTCGCAATTCGCTTTGCGGTGTAGCGGCCTGCCAGAAATCCAGCGCCGCTTTGGTTAGAAGCTGGCCGGTGACATCGTCAACCACGCGGCCCGAAACCGAGAAAGTCTTTTCGCCCGTGCCCAAGCGCAGATCAATGTCATTGGCTTCGCTGCCCGCTTTGACTTCGATGGGCGAGGCTTGCGCGCTGTTGTGGACGCCGGGGTAATACACGCGGCGATAGCGGCTGCCCGTTGCCGGGGCGCTGATCAGATAGCGGCCCGGGGCCAGGCCGAACAGGCGATAGATGCCGCGATCATCGCTGCGCAGCATCTCGTTGCTATAGCTTGGATAAGGTTCCTGTTTGCCCTGTTCATTCACATAGGTGAGTTGCACGGCTTCGGCAATCAGCGGCTTGCCGTCGGCGTCGGTGATACGCCCGGTGATGACGCCGCCGCGCACGAGCGTGAGGTCTTGGTTGGCGAGCTTCTCACCGTTCAGCACGGTGCAAAGCTTGAAGGGCTTAACACTCGATTGCCAGTACTCGGCGCTGATGTGAATGTAAGAAGCCGCGATCAATCCATAGCGGCCCGCCGCGAGACCGGTGAATTCATAGCGCCCTTCGTCATCAGCGCGTGCGCTCTGGCGCTCGACACCGGCATACGGCCCCGGCACGAGCGAGACCTTGATGCCGCGCGCGGGTTTGCCGTTGAGCGTCACGCGCCCACTGATCGTGGCCGTGCCTGCGTCAGGGTTGGTTTGCGCGCGCAAGGCAACAGGGCAGTGCAGGAGCGTGAACCACAGGGCTGCGGCGAGTATTGGTGAAAGGCATTGGTAGCGCATATGGCTTCAGTGCATAGATTCAATGGATTGCTGGTTGAACGATCAGTACGTTCAAGAATGAATACTTGCTGTGTTGCTTGAACGTTGAGGCTGACTGAGTGCATGCAGAATATTTGTGTGTGCAAAAGCTGAAGCCTGCACGCGGCATTACAAAGTGAAATGCCGCGTGCAGGCTTCAGGAATTCGACCAAGGTTATTTGTTCAGTGAATCAGCCTCGATCACAACTTTGGTGGTCAACTCTTTGCCATCCACCGAAAGTTTGACCAGGTAGGTGCCGGGTTCGAGCGCCGGGCCTAAGTTGGCTCCTCCTCGACCACCAAAACCACCACCGCCAAAACCGCCTTGTCCGCCACCTGGCCCGCCTTGTCCGGCAGGTTGGCCAGCCGGTGGTGTTTGCCCGGGCGCTGCCGCTGGTTGGCCACCAGCCGGTGGATTGGCCGCCGGTTGTCCCGCACCAGCCGCGCCTGGCGGGCCGAAACCTGCCGGACGTTGGGGCGCATCGCCGCGCAGATTCCATTGCAGGCGATTCAAGCCAACCTGTTTCGTGGCCGTCACCGTGCGCACGACTTTGCCGGTGATGTCAGAGACAGTCAGCTTGACGTCGCCGGTTGGCGCGGCTTTCAGGTAGTAGCTGATCGCCGTGCCTTGCGGTGCGTTTTCGCCGCGGAAGACTTTCTGGCCGCCGCCCGCGCGGCTGTGGGTGATGTCATTCAACCAGTTCGTGCCGGGGCGAATGTCGAAAAGATGCGTATCGGCGGCAAGCGCCTTTTCATTCATCTGCTGCAACGGCGAAATGTCATCGCAAATCCAGATGCCGCGCCCGTGCGTGCCCACGATCAGGTCGTTATCACGCGGGTGAATCAGCAAATCGTCTACGCGCACGGTCGGCAGGTTGGTCATAAACGGCTTCCATTCCGCGCCGCCGTTGAGCGAAACGAAGAGGCCGTATTCCGTGCCGACGAAGAGCAGGTTTTTGTTCTTCAGGTCTTCGCGGATGACGTTGACGTTGCCGATGGCGGGCAGGTTGTTGCTGAGCGACTGCCACGTGGCGCCGTAATCTTTGGTGAGGTAGACATACGGTTTGTGATCGTCGCTGCGATGGCCGTCCACCGTGACATAGCAAGTTCCGGCGTCGAAGTGCGAAGCTTCGACGCGCGAAACGTGATGGTTTTGTGTGGCGAGCACGGGGACGTTTTTGGAAACATCCGTCCACGTCGCGCCGCCGTCTTTGCTGACTTGCACGTTGCCGTCGTTGGTGCCGACCCAGAGCACGCCAGGCATCACGGGCGATTCGGCGATGGTCACGATGTTGGAATAGCTGGCCGCGCCGTCGTTCTTGGACGCCATCGGTTTGTCGCCCGGCACGTCCATAATCGTGAGCTTGGTGCGGTCAACTTTTTTGGTCAGATCAATCGTCGCCGTCCAGGTATCGCCGCGATCAAACGATTTGAAGAGCTTGTTGCCACCGACATAAACAATGCGCGGATTGTGCGGGGAGAGCAGGATCGGCGTGTTCCAGTAAAAGCGGAACTGCTCGGTTGGCGGTGGAGGCGGAACGACATTGGGACCACCGCCGCCAAAGCCTGCCGCCTGCATCATGGCGAGCATCTGCGGATCGGGTTGCCCGCCTTGTCCTGCGGGCGGATTGCCACCGCCTTGCCCACCACCACCGCCGCCCGGCCCACGACCACCGCGCGGATTTGCGCCGCGTGGGCGAATCGAGCGTGATTGGCCTGTGCGCAGATCGAGCCGATTGACTGCGCCATCCTGCGATTCAACGTAAATGATGTTGTGATCGGTTGGGTCTTGTTGCGTGTAAAAACCATCGCCGCCGCCGATGCGGAACCATTCGGCGTTGGTGATTGCAACACCGCCACCGCCGCCACCGCCGCCACCGCCGAAGCCACCGCCACCCGTGCGAATGGCGCTCGGCGCGCACCAGCTACCGTTGTCCTGCAAACCGCCGCAAACGTAATACGGCTTCCGCATATCCGCCGAGACGGCATAGAACTGCGCTGCCGCGATGGTGTTGACGAACTCAAAGGTGTCGCCTTGATCGTAGCTGACATCCAGGCCGCCATCATTGCCGACCATCACGTTGTTGCCATTCTTCGGATTGATCCAGATAGCGTGATGATCGCTGTGCGCGACGCCCGCGAGATTCTTGAAGGTCTTGCCGCCGTCGAGTGATTTCGAGAAGTTCAATCCCCCGGTGTAAACGATTTCGGGGTTGGAAGGGTCAACGCGAATCTGGCTGTAATACATCGAGCGATTGTTTTCGTTGCTGACAAAGCGCCACGTCTTGCCCTTGTCGTCAGAGCGCCAGATGCCGGGCTTTTTCGGATCGGGTGGTTGATTGGCTTGCTGCCCGAATCCACCACCACCGCCTCTGCCGCCGCCCTGTCCTGCTTGTCCAGGTTGGCCTGGTTGCCCCGCTTGTGTGGTCTGGCCTGCTTCGCCGGTTTGTTCTTCGGGCACGCCGGTGCCGGTGCTCGCGCCGACTTCGATCTGGGCGTAAAGGATGTTTGGATTGGAGCGCGCGATGTCAAGGCCGATGCGGCCCAGCAAGCCTTCGGACAGGCCATTGCCGATCAGTTGCGTCCACGTCTTGCCCGCGTCGGTCGTCTTCCACAAACCGCAACCGGGGCCGCCGCCGTTGAAGCCCCACGCCACGCGGCGGCGTTGATACGACGCGGCGTAAAGCGTCTTCGTGTCCACGGGATCAATCACCAGATCGGTGAAGCCGGTGTTTTCGTCAATGAATTTGACGTTCGTCCAAGTCTTGCCGCCATCGGTCGTTTTGAAAATCCCACGCTCTTTGTTAGGGCCGAACAGATGGCCGAGCGCGGCGACATAAACTGTGTTGGGGTCTTTCGGATCAACCACCACGCGGGCGATGGTCTGGGTTTCTTTTAGCCCCATATTCGTGAAGGTCTTGCCCGCATCAGTGGATTTGTAGATGCCATCGCCGAAACTGGAACTCTGGCGATTGTTCGGCTCGCCCGTGCCGACCCAGACGATGTTCGGATCAGCCTGGCAGATGGCGATGTCGCCGATAGACGCGGTCGAATAGACATCGAAGATCGGCTCCCAGGTCGTGCCGTTGTTGACCGACTTCCACACACCGCCGGTCGCCAGGCCCAGATAGATGACGTAAGGGTTGGACTCGACCACCGCGATGTCGTCAATGCGTCCGCCCATGCTGGCCGGGCCAATGGAACGCCAGCGGAAGCCGCGTAACAGCGGGTCTTTTGATTCATTGATCGGCGTAGGCGTGGGCGTGGGGGTGGGGCGGTTGCCTTGTCCACCACCGGGGCCTTGTGCCTGTGACACCGCATGGGAGAAGCCATAGAGGGCCAATGCTAACACGGACAGAATACGCAAAGTGCGCAGGGTCTTTTGCATTGCAACAATCCTTTCAGTTATTCGATAAGAGTTTAGAGAGGTGAAACCGCTTGAGCCAGCGACAAACGGCTGGTGAAGCAATGGTTAGGACGGCGGGATTGCCCATTCGGTCACAGCAATCTTCGGTCAAGGGAAGAGCGTCGCTCAGTAACTTGCCGTACTTGGAAATTGGTTCGCGAAGTTTTTTTGAAAATGCCGTTGACAAAAAACTTCTCGTGCATATACTCCGCCTTTGCCCGCGAGACCGGGCAACAACTCGAAAGCAAATTCAAAACACATTCGAGGCGATATTTGAAAACTAGGTAGAGTACACAATTACGTCGAAACTTTGAGAATCTTGTGTCTTGAGAGACCAATAGTAGCAAGGTTATTCGAACATTCGGAAGAATGAACGAGCAACCAGGATTTTACTCTGAGAGTTTGATCCTGGCTCAGAATCAACGCTGGCGGCGTGCCTAACACATGCAAGTCGAACGCGAAAGGGGCTTCGGCCCTGAGTAGAGTGGCGTCCGGGTGAGTAACGCGTGGGTAATCTACCTTCGGGTGGGGAATAACCAGTCGAAAGGCTGGCTAATACCGCATAATGCAGCGGCACGACATCGTGACAGTTGTTAAAGGAGTAATCCGCCTGAAGAGGAGCCTGCGTCTGATTAGCTTGTTGGTGAGGTAACGGCTCACCAAGGCTACGATCAGTAGCTGGTCTGAGAGGACGGCCAGCCACAATGGCACTGAAACACGGGCCATACTCCTACGGGAGGCAGCAGTGGGGAATTTTGCGCAATGGGCGAAAGCCTGACGCAGCAACGCCGCGTGAAGGATGAAATCTCTCGGGATGTAAACTTCGCAAGTGTGGGAAGAAAAAAATGACGGTACCACATGTAAGCCCCGGCTAACTCCGTGCCAGCAGCCGCGGTAATACGGGGGGGGCAAGCG